>CATPCA010000276.1 GCA_955652545.1 Candidatus Dormiibacterota bacterium | reverse complement strand
GTCGCGACCGGCGCAGTCAGATCGTTCGTGGAGACGGCCTCCTCGTGCCGGCAACCGGCGACCGTCGGAACCGTCAGCTCCCGACCGATGGCGGCGGCATCTGATCTGTCATTGCCGACCATCATCGCACCGGTCCGGCCGAGTTCCGTCGCGCCGGGATCAGCCGCCGCCGACGGCTGTCAGCGGAGGGCGACGAGCACCCGGTCGGTGAGCTTCTGCCAGATCGTCTCGGCCTCGCTGAACCCGGCCTCGCGCAGCGCCTGCACGTGGACCGCGATGTCGGCCTGGTGTTCGTGGTCGGGGTGGTCGTGGCGGCGCCGCTTGCGCTCCGCCACGTGGTCCGCCAGCCCTGGATCCTGCTCAACCGCGGCCCACCATTCCTCCCACGATTCGGCGCCGGGCGGGGGCGGAGCCTGCTCACGTTGGTCGCGCATGTCATCAACCGCAGCGGCGATGCGTGGTGACTCGGGCGGAAAGTCAAGGCGATCGCCGTCGATGAAGACGCCGCCCGGTTGCAGCACGGTGCCGAGATGACGGTAGAGAGCTGCCAGCGCATCGCTCCGCAGCCAGTGCAGCGCCGTCGTCGAGACCGCGGCGTCAACCTGCTGACCGTCGTCCGGTCGCCAGCGCGAGCGCAGGTCGGCATCCAGCCAGCGCAGCCGCCCACCCTGGTCGCCGAGCGCGTTGCGCCCGATGGCGAGGAGCACGGGATCCATGTCGATGGCGGTCACCCGCGCGCTCGGCAGCCGGTCGAGCACTCGCCGCGCCAGCGACCCGGGACCGGAGCCGAGGTCGACGATGTGCGGAGCCTCGCCGCAGAGCGCCGCCAGCGCGCCGATCATCGCGCTGAATCGCTCCTCGCGGTCGGGCATGTATGCGGCCTGCTGAGCCTCCCAGCGGTCCAGCCACCCCTGCCAGTCGACCACGGGGGGGGATGCGGTGGTGGTCATGGCTGCGTATTGTCGGTGACCAGCGACACCCGCCGGCTCGGCGTGACAGTATTTGTCCCACCATGCCCACAACGCACGTCATCGGATTGCTCCTCGGCGCTGAGGAGGACTGGCCGGCGGCGTTCGAGTCACTGCTCGACCGGGTGGCGCCCGCCATCGAGCATGGCGGCGAGACCCATCGCTTCACCACCGAGCGGGTGACCATCGAACCCTTCGACCTGCGGGCGGTGCCCCGCCACTCCCTGGTCATCGACCGGCTCGCCTGGTGGTACACCCTGCCCCGTGAGTGGTTGAAGAAGGTCGCGTTGATGAACGAGGTCCACCTGCTCAACAACCCGTTCACCTTCCAGTCGATGGAGAAGCACGCGGCGTACTGCGCGATGATGCGACTCGGGCTGCGCGTCCCGTCGACGTGGATGGTCCCCAACAAGATCCCGCCCGACAACCCGAGGATGGCGACGACGGCCGAGCGCTACGTGCGCCGCTTCGAGCTCGACACCGTGGCCGCCGCCGTGGGCATGCCGCTCTACATGAAGCCGTTCGACGGAGGTGCGTGGGTGGGCGTGACACGCATCGAGGACACGGCGTCGCTGCACCAGGCGTACGACGAGTCCGCGGAGCGGCTGATGCACCTCCAGGCGGCCGTCGAGAACTTCGAGGTCTTCGCCCGTAGCCTCGGCATCGGCGCCGAGACGATGGTGATGCACTTCCACCCGTCGCGGCCGATGCACTCACGCTACTCGGTCGACCACAACTTCCTGAGCGCCGCCGAGGGCGACGAGGTGATCAGCATCGCCCGCACCGTCAACGCGTTCTTCCGCTGGGAGCTGAACAGCTGCGAGACGCTGATCAAGGACGGTCTCATCTATCCCATCGACTACGCCAACGCCACGCCGGACCTCGCCGTCACCAGCCTGCACTACTACTTCCCATGGGCGATCCGCACGCTACTCAAGTGGGTGATCTTCTGCTGCGTCACCGGCCGCCGGCCCACCGTCGACCTCGACACCCGGAGCTATTTCGAGGTCGCCGACCGCGACGACCTCGACTATGCGGGCAGGCTGCGCGAGTACCGCCGGCTCGCCGATCGTCAGCTCGACGTCGACCGCTACCAGGAGTTCTGCGCACGCCATCTCGCCCACGTCGACGAGGTGTGCGTCGAGTGGGTGGAGAGCGACGGCTTCGACCAGCTGCTGGTCGACACGGTGCGATCGACGTATCCCGCGCACGAGCGTGAGATGTTCCTGGCCCACTTCCGCGGCCTGCTCGGGCTGTGGGCCCACGACCAGCACGTGGCGGCGACCGCATAGCCATGCCGATCCATTTCGCCGCCAGCCCGCGGCCCAGCGTCGGCGTCGAGATGGAGCTCGCGCTGATCGATCCGCAGTCGCGGGAATTGGTCAAGGGTGGCCACGAGGTGCTCATCGAGATGGGCGGCGGCCACCCCGACGGAATCCATCCCAAGGCCAAAGCAGAGCTTCTGCAGTCGACGATCGAGATCATCACCGGCATCTGCCAGACGGTCGGCGAGGCGCGGGCCGACCTCACCGGCACCCTCGACGAGGTCACCGGCTATACGGATCGCGCCGGGCTGCGGTTGATGTGCGCCGGGACCCACCCGTTCAGCGACCCCGTGCTCCAGGAGATCACCCCCAACGAGCGCTACGGCCGCCTCGTCGAGGAGATGCAGTGGCCGGCGCGGCAGATGCAGATCTTTGGCATCCACGTCCACGTCGGTGTCCGCAGTGGCGAGAAGGCGATCGCGATGGTGAACGGCCTCTCGTACTACATCCCGCACTTCCTGGCCATGAGCGCGTCGAGCCCGTACTGGATGGGGCACGATACCGGTCTGGCGTCGACGCGGTCCAAGGTGTTCGAGGGTCTGCCCACCGCAGGGCCGCCGTGGCAGCTCAGTGACTGGGCCGAGTTCGAACATTTCATGGACACGCTGATCACGGCGCGCACCATCGCCACCATCCGCGAGGTGTGGTGGGACATCCGTCCCCATCCCGGATTCGGCACCGTCGAGCTGCGCATCTGTGACGGGCTGCCCACGCTGCGCGAGGTCGCTGCCGTGGCCGCGCTGAGCCAGTGCCTCGTGCAACGGTTCGACACGCTGATGGACCGCGGCTACCGGATCCCCTTCCCGCATCCGTGGGTGGTTCGTGAGAACAAGTGGCGGGCGGCGCGCCACGGCGTCGACGCCAGGATCATCGTCGACAACGAGGGAACCACCGTGCCATTGCGCGAGGCGATGACCGAGCTGGTCGAGGAGCTGAGCCCGATCGCGCGACGCCTCGGCTGCTCCGACGAGCTGCAGGATGTGCTGGCGATCATGGAGCGAGGGCCGAGCTACATCCGCCAGCGCGAGATTGTCGCCGCCGGTGGCACGCTCATCGATGTCGTCGACAGCCTGGTCGAGGAGCTGCGCCTCGATGGACCGCGCCCGCGCGCCGTGCTGCCCGCGGAATCGCGCGACGCTCAGCCGGCGTAGAGCTGCAGGTCGCCGGCGAAACGGTCGGCCATGTCGATGCACGACGCCAGCTCGGGGTGGCGCAGCATCACCCAACCGTCGGAGAGCAGCGTCTGCATCCAATCGCGGCGCTGTGTTCCGATCGGGAGAAGGTCGACGGCGGTCACCCATTCACCGAACTCGCTGAGGAGGCGCCCCAGGCCCTCGATATGGGTGATCCGTCCCTGGCCGGTGGCACGCTTGCACACCGCGGCGCTGTTGTACAGGCGCGTGACCGGCTCGGTGAACCGGCCGAGCACGACCGCCTCAGCCCAGCGCGCGTACAGGTCGGTGTCGCAGCTGTAGTTCATGACGTCGACGGTGCGGGCTCCCGGTGGCCGCGCTCCGATCTCGCCGAACACGACCTCACCGTCAGCGCGGCGATACCACTCCATGTGAGTGAAGCCGTCGCGAAAGTGGAGCGCGCGGATCACCGCATGACCCATGGCGCGGCCGCCGGCGAGGTGCTCGACCATCGGGTCTCGCAACGCCAGCGTGACCGGGCTGATCCACTCCAGCGAGCGCGCGATCAGCGGCCGCGGCCGGTACCACGAGATGTTCTCGTACAGCACCGACCCGCCGGCGCAGATGGTGTCGAAGGTGAACTCCTCGCCGTCGACGAACTCCTCGACGCTCACCTCCGCCACCCCGGCCAGGTCGGGCAGCGCCGCCTCGAGCTGCGCAGCGGTGTCGGCGCGGTGGGTGTGCGCCGAGCCCGCGCCGGCGATCGGTTTGACGATGACCGGGAAGCCGATCGCAGCGGCTGCCTCGCGGATACCGGCGGCGCTGGTGGTGCTGTAGTGATTGGGGGTGCGGATGCCCGCGGCGTCCAGCACCTGCTTCATCACCTCCTTGTCGCGGAAGGGGACTGTCTGCGCCACCGACATCCCCGGCACCCCAAGGCCCTCGCGGAGGCGGGCGGCGAGCAGCATGGTCGGCTCCCAGAGAGACTCCACCTGGTCGATGTGTATGTGGGCCGCACGGTCACGCACGGCGGCGACGAATCCCGCCTCGTCGGCGAAGGACGGCACGTGCCAGTGGTCGGCGAGGTTGTCGCGCGCCATCTGGGGCAGGGCGTGCGCGGGCTGGTCACCAACGCCGATGACGCGCGCCCCGGTGGAGGCGAGGCCGCGCACGAAGAACGGCATCTCGGCTGGGTAGCCGGGCGAGATCATCAACACGGTGCCCATCACGGTCAGCCGGTCATCTCGATGCGCGCAACCTCGGCGACACGCCGCAGCGCGGCGGCGACGACCTCGGTGCTGCCGTGGCGCAGGATGACGTAGCCCTCGCCTTCGTAGCTCTCACTGCGGGGCTGACCCTCGTGCGGCAGTCGCGCCTCGACGACCAGGTCACCGAGCTCGCTCTGCAGTGTCTCGAGGCCGTGCACGCCGCGGACCACGCCGACGCCCTGGCCGCGCAGGTACACGGCGCCGACCGCGTGGCGGCGCTGCGGGACGTCGAACTCACCGAGGAGCTCCAGCCGCGCCCAGGCGTCGTACATGTCGACGTCGTGCGCATACGACAGCAGCGAGGTGAACTGTGCTCCGGGGGGCCGAGCGGCCACCTCAGAGAGCGCAAGCCGGTCCTCGCGCAACCGGAACCACTCCATGTGGCTGAAACCGGTGTCCATGCCGAGGGCGCGCAGGCCGTGCGCTGCCGCCTCGCGGATGCCGTCGAACTCCGGTCCGTCGATGGAGCGGGGGAGGAGCACGGCCCACTGGATCCAGGGGTTCTCCAGCACCTCGAGCGGCGTCGGCAGGTACTGCGAGATCGAGTGCCAGGCGAGGCGGCCGCCGATGCAGACGCTGTCGAAGCTGTGCTCGGCGCCACTGACCAGCTCCTCGAGGAGCGCGGGCGACTGCGGGGTCGGCGGGTCGACACGCAGCCAGTCGGAGAGCTGTGCATCGGTGTCGATGCGGAAGGTTCCCCGTGCTCCCGCGCCCGCCGGCGGTTTGACCACCATGGGAAGCCCGAGCCGCCCGGCGATGTCGGTCGCCTCTGCAGCAGAGTTGGCGACGCCGTGGCGCGCGCACGGGACACCGCTGCGCGCGAAGATGGTTTTCATCCGCGACTTGTCACGAAAGTTGTGCGCCACCTCTGCGCCCATCCCGGGGATGCCCAGGGCGTCGCGCACCTCCCCGAGCGGAACCTGCAGCTGCTCGAGCATCCCGACCAGCCGGTCGACCCCGCCGAGGACGCCAACGAGACCACGGGTGGCATCAGCGATCTGCTGAGGATCGGTGCCGTCGTCGATCTGCCAGTACGCGGCGAGCTTGTGGCGAAGCTGCTCGGGAAGCCGGTCGACCGGGTCCTGGCTGATCAGGCCGAGCTGTGTGTCCGGGATCGACGCGGCGGCATCGATGAACCGGACGGTGGCCTCGAGAAGGAACGGGGCGACGAACACCGCGGGGGCCACGGGCTGAGTGTAGGCAAGCAGACCTACGCCAGCGGCGACCGCGCCGGGTAGGATCGCCACGCAGTGAACGTCATCTTCATCGAGCCTGCCTTCCCCCCCAACCAGCGTGAGTTCGTCCGCGGCCTGGTTGCGGCCGGCGCCACCGTCATCGGCATCGGCGAGCGTCCGGTCGACAATCTCGACGGCGAGCTGCGCGACTGGATGCTGCACTACCACCAGGTCGGCAACGTCACCGACGTGGGGGCGCTGACCGATGCGGTGCGTTGGGTCCAGTCACGGCTGTGGGTGGACCGGCTCGAAGCCTCCGTCGAGGCCCACACCATGGCGGCCGCCCAGGCGCGCGAGAACTGCGGCATTCCGGGGACGTCGGTGCGCACCGCCTACCTCTGCCGCGACAAGCCATCGATGAAGGAGGTCCTCCGCGAGGCGGGCATTCCGACCGCGGCGTCGGCCGCGGCTCATTCCTCCGCCGAGGTGCGCGACTTCGCGGCGCAGGTCGGCTACCCGCTCATCCTCAAGCCCCGCGCCGCCGCAGGCGCGTCGGGCACGGTACGTGTCGACAGTGACCCCGACCTCGACGCCGCGCTCGCCGGTTTCGGCAACGTCGACTCGATCGCCGTGGAGGAGTTCGTCGAGGGCCACGAGGGCTTCTACGACACCCTCAGCATCGACGGCGACCCCGTGTACGACTTCATCACCCACTACTACCCCAACGTGCTCGAGGCGATGCGCACGCGCTGGATCAGCCCGCAGTTCGTGACCACCAACCGGGTCGGCACGGTCCCTGACTATGACGCCGTGCGCGAGATGGGCCGGCGCGTTGTGGAAGCGCTCGGCATCGGCACCTCGGCAACGCACATGGAGTGGTTCTTCGGGCCGAAAGGGCTGCGCTTCAGCGAGATCGGGTGCCGCCCGCCCGGGGTTCGTGCCTGGGACCTGTACGCCGCCGGCAACGACATCGACATCTACCACGAGTGGGCCAACGCAATCGCCCACGGGCAGGTTGGCCGGCCATTGTCACGGCGCCGGGCGGCCGGGATCGTGGCCCTGCGGCCGGACCGCGACGGGCAGATCAGCCACTACGACGGCCTCGACGAGGTGCAGCAACGGTTCGGCGAGCACATCTTCGACGTCCACCTGCCCAGCCCGGGGACGCCCACGCAGCCGGTTGATGCCGGCTACATGGCCAATGCGTGGGTGCGGATGGTCCACCCCGACTACGACACCCTGCGCGGGATGCTCGACGCCGTGGGCGAAACGCTCAAAGTCCGGGCGTCGTGAGCGTCACCGTCCTGCTCGGTCCGGTCACGGACGGCGCCCCGGTCGCCGCTGAGCTCACCGCGCTCGGAGTGGATGGTCCGGTGGCGCTGGTCACCGCCGGATGGGAGGAGGGCGAGCGCAACGAGGCCGAGTTGAACCGCGCACTCGGCGGCGTGACGCGGAACCTCGGCCTCTTTGGCCGTCGCCTCGACATCATGGAGAGCGACCCCGAGTACGCCGCCGCCGACCGCACGCTGCGCGCGCTGGCAGCCGACATGCGCGAGGTGTACCTGGTGCAGCTCCGCTATGCGCTGCGCGGCGTGGATGCGGTGCGGCAACACGCGGCCAAGGCACGGCGGCTGGCCGGCGATGAGCTGGACGAGGCCATCGAGACGGTGCGCGGCATCGATGAGCGCTACGCAGCCCGGCTCGCCACAGCCCACGACGAGTTCTATACGACGATGCGCCCGCACGATCGAGAGGTCATCGCGAAACACCGCGCCGAGGTCGCGGCGCTCGTCGCCGAATGCGCCGCGGTGGCCGTCGCCGGCGGCCATGTCGGCGTGCTCACCGAGGCGCTGCATCTCTCCAACCTCGGCGCGGTCCTCGGCGACCGGCCGCTGGTCACGTGGTCGTCGGGAGCGATGGCTGTCGCCGAGCGCGTCATGGTCGTCGACGACAACGACCTCGCCGATCGCCCCGACGAGGTGCTGACCGCCGGGATCGGCGTGGTGCATGGCGTCGTGCCGCTGGCCGCTGCACGGCTGCGACTGCGCATGGAAGATCGCAACCGGCTCGCCGTGCTCGCTCGCCGGGTGGCGCCGCGGGTCTGCGTTCTCCTCGACCCCGGGGACCGACTGCCCTGCGACAGCGCGGGCGTGCCGGACTTCCAGCTGGCTCGCGTCGTCGCACCCGACGGCACCGTGATCGCCACCTCGGAGGCAGCCTGATCAGCGCGCCCCAAGGAGGGCCGCCACGGCGCGCCCTCACCCGCCTGCGCGGCGCGGGGGCCACGCCCGAGGCGATCGACGAGCTCCTGGCGAAGAACCGTGTTCCCCTCGTCGAGGGCCCGAGCGCGACGTTCCTGTTTCGCGGCGATGCTGACAGTGTCGCCGTCGAACACTGGGTGGTGGGGATCGAGCGGCCACTGCCGATGCGACGGGTGCGGGGCGCCAGCCTCTGGTACGCGTCAGTTGAGCTGCCGCCCGGCGCGCGCATGGAGTACCGGCTCCTGGTGCGCCGCGGCGACAACGTCGAGAACATCCTCGACCCGCTGAATCGCAAACAGGTGACGGGCCCGGCCGGCCAGATGTCGGTGCTCGAGACAGCTGGCTACGAGTCGCCCTGGTGGACGGTGTACAACCCGGCGTCCGTCCCCGGCGAGACCACGCAGCTCACCATACCCAGCCGAGCGCTGCGCCGCGACGTCCAGGTGACGGTGTACTCGCCGGGCCGGATGCGCATGGACGATCGCCTGCCGCTGTTGGTGCTGCACGACGGCGCCGATTTCCTCAACCACGCATCCATGGGCGTGGTGCTCGACAACCTCATGGACCGGCGGCTGGTGGCCGACTGCGTGGTGGCGTTCACGCACCCCGCCGACCGGCTCAAGGAGTACGGCGTCGGCGCGGGGCACAGTCGCTTCCTGACCGCGGAGCTGGTGCCGCAGCTCGAGAAACGCCTCCCGCTCCGGGGCGAGCCGGCCGGGCGCTTTCTCGCCGGAGCCAGCTTCGGTGGCATTGCTGCGCTGACCGCGGCGGTGCGGGCTCCCGGGTTCTACGGCGGCCTGCTCCTGCAGTCGCCGTCCTTCCTGTTCACGCTGGTGGGGCGCGGCCACGAGGGCGGACCGGTGTTCGACCCAGTGGTGCGTTTCGTCAACGGTATCCGGGCCAATCCCCGGCGGGTGGCCGAGAAGATCTTCGTCAGCTACGGCGCGTTCGAACCGGCAGCTCACCGCATCCTGGCGATGGTGGACACCCTCGAACACATGGCCGACGAGGTTCGTGTGGTCGAGTCGCTCGATGGCCACACCTGGACGGGGTGGCGCGACCGCATGATCGACGGCCTCGGCTGGCTGCTCGCCGGTGACGCGCGCTTCGTGTATCCCTGACGCCGGACAGATGCGCGACACTCCGCGATCATGAAACTCCGCGAGCGCTGGTATTCGAGACGGGTCGACAGCGAGGTGACCGTGGTGCGCTGGGGCCACTTCGGCCGCCCGGTCATCGTGTTCCCAACCGCAGGCGGTGACGCTGAGGAGATCGAGCGCATGGGCCTGGTCGATTCCGTCGGCCACCTCATTGAGGCTGGACGGGTCAAGCTGTACTCGTGCGACAGCGTGGCCGGGTACGCGATGGTTCGCGACGAGGGCAGCAGCCGCTATCGCGCAGCCCTGCTCGATGGATTCCACCATTTTGTTCGCGAGGAGATGATCCCCGCGATCTGGGCCGACTGCGGCACGCCGACCGTGGAGGTCATGACCGTGGGGGCGTCGATCGGCGCCTTCAACGCCATGGCGATGCTCTGCCGCTTTCCCGACGTGGTCAGTCATGCCATCGGCATGAGCGGCACGTACGAGCTGTCGAACTTCATCGGCCCGGACGCCGGCGATCCCCTTTTCTTTGCCACACCGCTGTACTTTCTCCCAGGGCTCAACGGGCCCATCCTCCAGCAGTTGCAACGCCGATTCGCGATCCTGGCATCCGGTGAGGGCCGCTGGGAGGACATCAGCCATTCGTGGCGCCTGGCCGCGGTGATGGCGGCGAAGGGGATTCCCAACCGGGTCGATCCATGGGGTGGTGAGTACGACCACGACTGGCCGACGTGGCGGCACATGCTGCCGCACTATCTGGAGGGGCTGACGTGAGCACGGCCGGCACGCACACGCTCGGCGACACCAGCCTGGCGGTGATCGGCGCCGGCGCGATGGGGGAGGCGATGCTTGCCGGGCTGGTCGACCGCAAGCTCATCGATCCCGCTCGAGTGACGGCGAGTCATCCGCGGGGTGAACGTCGCGATGCACTCGCCGCAGCCCACGGCATCCGTGTGACGGAGGACAACGTCGGTGCTGCGCGTGACGCCGACGTTCTCCTGCTCGCGGTCAAGCCCCAGATGCTGCTCGGCGTCATGAAGGAGCTGAGCGGACAGTTGCGTGCCGACCAGCTGGTGATCAGCGTGATCGCCGGGGCGAGCACACGCGCGCTCGGCGAGGGTCTGCAGCACCCCGCGGTGGTGCGCAGCATGCCCAACACACCGGCGCAGATCGGCCAGGGCGTGACCGTCTGGTACGCGACGCCGAGCGTCACCGAGACGGATCGTGACCGTGTCCGCGCCATGCTCAGTGCGCTCGGCCGCGAGTTCGAGGTGCAGGACGAGCGCCTGGTGGCCATGGCCACTGCGGTGAGCGGGACCGGCCCCACGTTCATCTTCCTGTTCATCGAGGCGATGACGGACGCCGCCGTGCACCTCGGTTTCCCACGACACGTGGCTCGGGAGCTGGTGCTCGACACCATGTCCGGTTCGGCGGCGTTCGCGCTGCAGAGCGGCAAGCACGTGGCCGAGCTGCGCGACATGGTCACCTCGCCGGGCGGGACGTCGGCGGAAGCGCTCTACCAGCTGGAGAAGGGCGGCCTGCGCACGGTGGTCAGCGACGCGGTGTGGGCGGCATTCGAACGCACCCTGCAGCTCGAAGCGCGCCTCGAGGGCGCGGACCCGCCACCGAAAGGCCGGACCGCGCGCTGAGAACTTGACCGCAGCCGCGCGACCCGGGCCCCCGCCCATGGCTGCCGAACGGGTACATTTGCCGACCGCGTCCGTGTCAGACATGTGGCTGCGCGTGAGCAGCCGAAGGGAGACTGCCATGCCGAAGTACCTTGTGGAGGCGTCGTACACAGCCGAGGGAGTCAAGGGCCTGCTCAAAGAGGGCGGCTCGAGCCGGCGGACGGCGATCGAGAATGCCGCCAAGGGACTCGGCGGCAGCGTCGACAGCTTCTACTTCGTGTTCGGCGAGGACGATGTGATCGTTGTTCTCGACCTGCCCGACAACACCACGGCGGCCGCATTCAGCCTGGCGGTCGCCGCCGGGGGCGGGGCCACGAGCAGCGTGCGCGTCCTGCTCACGCCCGAGGAGATCGACAAGGCCACCAAGCAGACGGTCGAGTACCGCGCTCCCGGGGGCTGACGCGCGGCCATGAACTGGAAGCTCGAGCTCGTGTTCGTCCCCGTCAGCGACGTCGACCGCGCCAAGGCCTTCTACGTCGACCAGGTCGGGTTCCATGCCGACCACGATCGGCAGGTCACTGACACGTTGCGCTTCGTGCAGCTCACACCTCCCGGATCGGCCTGCTCGATCGCGATTGGCACGGGGATCACGCCGATGGAGCCCGGCTCGCAGAAGGGGCTGCAGGTGGTCGTCGAGGATGTCGCCGCGGTCCGGGCGGAGTTGGTGGCCCGAGGGGTCGAGGCGACCGAGGTCGACGTGCAGCCGTGGGGCTCGTTCGTCTTCTTCCACGATCCCGACGGCAACGCGTGGGCGTTGCAGCAGCTGCCGCCGCGGCCGTAACACGACCCCTGTCGCGGCTGACCCGTCAGAGGTTCGAGCTGGTCAGCGGCGTCGAGGGATCGGGCAGCGTGCCCGCGGTTGGGGACTCGTCATCCGCGGTGGGGACGACATGGGCACCGAGACCGTAGGACGCCATCGAGAGGCTGCCGTAGGCGCAGCCGTCGACGAGCACGTCGAGCGTCTCGTCGGACGCACTGGCGAGACCGGCGACGAACACCGCCGGCAGGAAATGGTCGGGCGTGGGCACCGCCATGGCGAAATCGGCGTGGCGCTCCAGCTCCAGGATCGACGCCGGCTCCTCGGTGAGCAGAGCCCGGGCGTCGCGGTCGAAGCGCTGCGCCCAGTCGAATCCCTGCTCGGCGCGGCTCGGGTCCATGCGGCGGAGGTTGTGGACGATGTTGCCGCTGCCGACGATGAGGACGCCCTCGTCGCGGAGCGGCGCCAGCCGCGAGCCGAGGTCGAGGTGGTACTCGAATGGCTTGGTCGCATCGATCGCCAGCTGCACCACCGGGATGTCGGCGTCCGGGTACATGTGACACAGCACCGACCAGGTGCCGTGGTCGATCCCCCAGCTGTCGTTGTCGTGACCGACCCAGACGGGGTCGGCCACCCGGACCACCTCGGCGGCCAGCTCGGGTGACCCCGGCGCCGGGTACTCGACCGCGAAGAGCTCGGGAGGAAAGCCGTAGAAGTCGTGGATGGTGCGCGGCCGGCTCATCGCGGTCACCGCCGTGGCGTTGATGAACCAGTGGGCGGAGATGGCGAGGATCGCCGATGGTCGCGGGATCGCCGCGGCGAAGGCGCGCCAACTGTCCGTGTAGCGGTTGCGCTCGAGCGCATTCATCGGGCTGCCGTGGCCCACGAATGCGGCGGGCATCCGCGTGGTCGAGCTCACCGTGGCGTTGTCCGTCACCCGGCAAGCATAGGCAGCACCCGGTGGCGCCGTTCCTCAGAGCTCGCGTCGGCGAAAGGCGGCGATGGTGAGCCCGACCATGGCAACGATCCAGACGGCCACCCAGGCGAGGTACGCGCCCGCGGGCGCAGACAGGGACGTGAACGGGTTGGCCGCGGCCTCGCGGCTGCCCGCGGCCACCGCCACGACCGTATCGGGCTCGAGGTTGAAGATAGCGCCCCGCCACAGGCCGTCCGATGGCAGGAGCATGCGGCTGATGTTCCCGATCGCCTCGATGGGTCCATTGTTGAGCACCGTGCCGACGGCACCGGCGACACCGGCGATCCAGGTGATGAAGAAGAACATCAGCGCGATGACGCCGGCGGTGATGCCCGACAACCCAACGCTGAGGAGCAGCGTCAGCGTCAGAAGGACAAGCCCCTCGACGGCGACGAATACCGCGGCCTCGACGGGGTGCGGCGGCACGTAGCCGGTCGCCCAGTACACCACCAGGAACTCCGCCGCCGTCGCCACCGCCGCGTACACGACGATGAGCCCGCCAAGGCCGAGCCATTTGCCGAGGATCACCTCGGCGCGACGGATGGGACGAGCCAGCACGGCCAGCGCCTGGCCCGACTC
Organism: Candidatus Dormiibacterota bacterium; assembly: GCA_955652545.1. The sequence goes on along the minus strand of CATPCA010000276.1, from coordinate 3,155 downwards.
GACCTCCCCCGACACCGACTGGGCGGCGACCATGACCGCGCCCAGCCCGAGCACCGCGCTGAACATGAAGAGCACGAAGATGAGCAGCTGTGACGTCACCAGGGTGAGGTCGGCAGGGGTGATCGGAACGCCGCGATCGCGAATGCCGGGAAGGCGGCTGAAGCCCCAACCGGTCAGCGCCACCGCGAACGCTGAGAGCAGGACCAGGGCCAGCACCAGCCGCCGCCTGGTCACCTCCCGCACGGTGACCATCGCGATGGTCAGGGCCTTCACGCGGCTGCTCCTTCATCGGCTGCCCGCAGCAGTTCGAGGAAGCGGTCCTCGAGTGACTGCCGCTGCGGCTCCACCGCGTGAACACGGGCACCACGCGCGACCAGCTCGGCGACGATGTCAGCGACACCCTCGGTGTCGACGCCGCGCACAGTGATCCACTCGCCTTCGACGACCACCTGTCCCCAGCGGGACAGCACTGACGACAGGGCGGCTACCCCGGTGACGTGCAACCGCACCGCGACGCCGCCTCCGAGGATTTCGTCGAGCGTTCCCGACGCCACCACGCGGCCGCGGTCGACGACGGCGACGCGGTCGCACACCTGTTCCACCTCGCTCAACAGATGGGAGTTGAGGAACACGGCGGTGCCGCGCGTGCGCAGCGCGCGGATGATCTCGCGCACGTCATGCCGGCCCACCGGGTCGAGCGCGGACGTCGGCTCGTCGAGGAACACCACCTGCGGGTCGCCGAGCATGGCGACGGCGAGGCCGAGTCGCTGTTGCATGCCCTTGGAGAATGTGCCAACCCTGTCATTGGCTCGCTCGTGCAGACCGACCGTGGTCAGCGCGGACTCGATCTCGCTCTCACGAATCGTGCGGGGCAGGTCGATCAGCCGGCAGTGGAACCTCAGTACCTCCGACGGGGTCAGCCACACCGGGTAGCGGAACAGCTCGGGCAGGTAGCCGACATGTCGCCGGCCCGACGCCTGGCCGATCGGCTCGCCGAGAAGCCACGCGTCGCCGGCAGTGGGGGAGGTGAGGCCGAGCAGGAGTTTCACCGCGGTCGTCTTGCCGGCGCCGTTGGGACCGAGGAAGCCGAAGACCTCCCCGCGCGGCACCGACATGCTCAGCCCGGCGAGCGCCTCGATCTGTCCGTAGCGCTTGGTCAGCTCGACGGCGTGGATCGCCGGCACCTCCCCGGACGCGCCCGGCGTCGCGTCAGGGGACGGGGAGGGACTGGGCAATGCTGACAACCTCGCTCTTCGCAAGCGCACCGGCGACAACGCGGACAATGCCGTCCTTCTCCCAGATCACCGCTGTGCCCAGGCCGGTGGAGTCACCGGTGACGACACCCTGCACGCCGTCAATGGTGATGGTCTGCGATGTCATCACGCCGGCGACGACGGGGATGGGCAGGGTGCTCGCCGGCTGGCCGATGGCGCGGATCTCGGCCGCCAGCTGGGGCGAGATGCTCGGCTGAGACACCAGGAAGTCCTCGAGCTGCGCCAACGGGGCGCCGTTGGTCGAAGCGGTGGGTCGCAATCCCTCGCCGATGATCAGCGCGGGCAGGTTGGCACCGGCCTGGTCGGCTGACGTGGCGCTGCCGCCGTAGACAGCAACCACCGCCGGTCCGGCATTGACGGTGACGGATGCGCCGTTCAGGTTGCCGGGAATCTGCGGCGCCGCGCGGCCGGCCCTGGCCGCGGCGGCGTTCGCCGCGGACGCGTCGAGGGTGAAGGTGGCACTGCCCGTCCCGATCACCTGCCAGCGCACCTGCGCGGGAACGTCCGCGGGCAGGGAGGCCGGTCGCAGCACGGGCAGGCCCGTCGCCGCCGCAGCCGCCGCGGCGCTCCCTGCCTCATGCGAGTCGGGCCCGTTGACATGCATGGTGCCGTACCCCGAGAGGTCGGGCAGCCCGGTGACGTCGCCGACGGTGAGGCTGATCGGTGCCACGGTGGTGGGGGAGAAGATCGACAGCCAGCCGGCCGCGTTGGCCGAGACCACCAGCACGACCGCGAGCACCGGCGCGGCGATGACACCGAGCGCCCAACGCCGGCTGCGGATCCGCCGCGGCGCAGGTGGTGCGCCGGTCGACGTCGTGGCGCCCGACGCAACACGGATGCGCAGCCGAGCCAGCGCGGGTTCGACCGCTGTGCGCCCGTTCCCCTCGCCGGCGAACAGCCGAGCAGCCAGCTGCGCGTCGCCTGCGACGTCGCTCATCCGCCGCCGGCAGCGGTCGCACCCGGCGAGGTGAGCACGCTCGTCATTGGACGCGGCAAACCTGTCGTCGTGGACGCGGCGCAGCATCCCTTCACTGAGATGTCGCACGTTCAACCTCCTTGCGCAGCGCCGATTCCGCCCGGCGCAGCATCGTTCCCACGTCACCCTGCCTGACATTCATCGCCGCCGCCACCTCGGCGTAGCTCAGCCCGCTGTGGCGGAGCACCAGGACCGCCGCCACCCGCGGAGACAACCGTTGCAGCGCGGCGCGAAGAATCCGCGTGTCATCCGCCAGCTCCGCCGCAGCCGCCGGGTCGGCAGCCGGCGCTCGGACCGCGGCCAGGCGTTCGCGGCGGTGCCGGCGTTGATCGCCGCGGAGCACGTTGAGCGCACCGTGGGCCGCGGCGGCGCACACCCAACCGCCCGCCCATGGTTGATCGCTGCAGTGGCGCCGGTGGAGAGCCAGGAAGGCGTCCTGGGCGACGTCCTCGGCTCGAGCACGGTCGCCCAGGACCCGGGCGGCGATGCCGACCACCCGCGCGTATTCCGTCCTGAACAGCCGGTCGAAGGCGTGGTCGGTCGCGGCGATGGGGGCGGGGGGGACGGTCATGCGCCAGACGGCCTCTCCATTCATACAGACACAGCACCGCCGCGGCTGCTCTTGTGACGCCCGAGGCCGCCGGCTACGAGAGCCCTGCCTGCCGGGCCAGCCTGACCGCCTCGGCCGCGCCGTCTGTCCACGGTTCGCCGTGGCCGGGCAGCACGGTGGTGGCCGCCACCCCGAGCAGCGCCTGCAGCGAGGTGAGCGCCTGCGCGCTGTCGCGGTTGAACGCCGACGGCATGATCTGCGGTCCGACGCGCCCGGTCAGGGGGTTGCGGGTGACCAGCGCGTCGCCGCTGAACAGGACGCCGCGCGATTCGATGTGGAGAGCCGCCGTCCCGGC
>CATPCA010000275.1 GCA_955652545.1 Candidatus Dormiibacterota bacterium | reverse complement strand
TCGAGCCGCCTCTGCGTGTCCGGCAGCGAGGCGTAGTTCCACACTCCGGCGCGCTCGACCCCGAGGCCATGGACGATCGCGAGCAGCGACGCGATGTTGCCCGCACCGCCGCACTGCGCGACCAGCCGGCCGCCTGGGCGCAGCACGCTCGCCAGGTTGGCGAACAGCCTCTCGTGGTCGTGGATCCAATGAAACGTCGCGGTCGAGAACACCGCGTCGACGGCTGCGTCGTCGCCGAGTGTCTGCGCGGTCAGGTCGAGCAGGTCGGCGTGCACGAACGCCACCCTCTCCCCCGCCGGTCCCAGTCGCCGGCGTGCCTCGCTGAGCATCGTCGACGATGCGTCGAGCGCCACCACCCGGCCACCGGGCAGGCGTTCGAGCAGCTTCTGCGTGACGCGGCCGCTGCCGCAGCCGGCGTCGAGCACTGTTTCGTCACCGCGGAGTGCCAGCCGCTCCAGGACCGCCGTGCCCCATCCGAGTTGCGGGTCGGAGAGGCGGTCGTAGGCCACTGCGTCCCAGTCACCGCCCACCGTGGACTTCTCGTTCACCGCGCCAGCGTAACCCCGTGAGCGGCGCGGGCAGCGGGCTGTTGCCTATTTGCCGCCGATGATGGTGAGAACGGCCGGACCGAGCAGACAGACGAAGATGCACGGGAAGATGCACCCCATCATCGGCAGCAGCATCAGCACCGGAGCACGGTGCCCCGCATTCTCCGCCCGCTGCTTGCGTAGCCGGCGCAGTTCCTCGGACTGGATGCGCAGGACGTTGGTGATGCTGATTCCCAATGGCTCGGCCTGCACCACCGCGCGGACGAACGCGCTCAGTTCCTCGACCGCGTTGCGGTCACCCATGCCAACCAGCGCGTCGGAGCGGGGCCGGCCAAGCCGCACTTCGTTGAGCACCTTCTGGAACTCGGCGCCGAGGATGGACTCGTCCGACTCGCTGACCTTCATGATCGCCATGTCCAGCGAGAGCCCGGCCTCCATGCTGATGGTGAGCAGGTCGAGCGTTCCCGGCAGAGCGGATCGGATCTCCCTGGTGCGCTTCTTGATCTTCCCGGTCAGCGCGGACGTCGGATACATGTAGCCCATGAAACCCAGCGCGATCGGCGCCAGGATGGCCAGCGGCGGGGTGAGGGTGAGCAGCTGGACCAACCCGAGGCCGACGCCGACGCCCACGGGCAGGAGGATCACGCGCGTCGCCAGCAGCGTCTCAGCGCGCTGGCGTGACCCGGCCTGGATCAGCTTGAGTCGCAGCGCATCGAGCTGAGCCGACTTGGTGCGCCCGGCCATGAAGCGGCCGATGCCCTGGATGAACGGCGCGATGATCCGGTCGCGGAGCGGACGCTGCAACTCCACCTCGTCGGGGTCCATCAGCGGTGAGAAGTCGATGGGGCCGAACTTGCCGAGCCGTTGCTCGAGCACGGTCTCGCCTTCGGCCTGCGGCATCAACACCATCACCACGATGGTCGTCGCGATGCCGATGGCGAGCGCGGCGGCGAGCATCGAGACGCTCATACGCGGATGTTCACGATCTTGCGGATGATCCCGTACCCGCAGATCAGGAAGAAGACGCCGATGCCGAGCATGATCTGGCCGATGGTCTGGTGGAGCATCGGGGTGAAGTAGGAGGGTGCCAGCAGGCTGAGGATCCCGCCCAGTGCGAACGGCAGCGCGATGAGGATGTACCCGGAAACCCGCGCCTGGCTGGTGATGGTCTTGATCTCGCCCTTGATGCGGATGCGCTCGCGGATGGTGAACTCGATGGTGTCGAGGATCTCGGCGAGGTTGCCGCCGACCTGCTGCTGGATCTGGACGGCGGTGAGCATCAGCCGCATGTCCTCGGAGTCGTTGCGACTCACCATCCGCGACAGCGCCTCGACGAGCGGCACGCCGAGCTGCTGCTCACGCGTGATGCGCGCCAGCTCGGGCCCCATCGGCGGCTGCGCATTCTTCGAGACGAGGTCCACCGCCTGGCCGAACGTGTACCCGGCCTTGAGGCCGCCACTGATCGACAGGATGGCCGGCCCGAGCTGTTGATCGAATGCCTTGCGTCGCTTCGACTGTCGGAAGCGCAGGAAGAGGCCGCACCCCACCCAGCCGACGATGAAGCCCACCGGCACCAGGATCAAGCTGCCGAAACGCAGCGCCACCAGCACACCGACGATCGCCGAGACACCCGTCGACGCCAGCATCCATTCGGCGGGCCGCAGCCGGATGTCGGCGCGGGCGAGCTTGTTGGCCATCTTCGAGCCGCCCTTCGACTTCTCGATGCGCGCGCCAACCGCTGCCTGCAGTCGGGCGCGGAGCACACGGACGGCGTCAGCCCCCGGCTCGAGTCCCGGCACCTCCGGCCGCTCCGGCTCTGGTTCGTTGAGCCGCGACAGCCCACCGCCGTCTCGACCCGGGACGAGCGCCACGAAGATGGCGATGAAGATCGCGACGGCGCCGACGGCGGCCAGCAGGAGTGGCGCGGTGTTCACGTCAGGTGCGGCCGGATCAGCTGCTGATGACGCTCAGCCAGTTGTTCTGACCGACCGGGCCGCTGTTCGGCAGGCTCAGCTGAGTCTGCTGGTCGTGCGGGCGGATCAGGTAGCGAATCGCGAAGCCCTGGTCGATCGCGTACGCTAGCGCCGCCGCCTGCTGGCGGGGGAGCTCGATCAGCAACACGGTGGCCGCGAGCGGTGCCGCTCCGGCGGCCACCGGGGAGGCACCGACCGGTTGTGATGCGCGGTCGCCGACCCGGAGAACGTGCACACCCTGGAAGGCAAAGTGAACGCTCTTGGAGGAGGGGTCGTCGACGAGGATGTCGACGAAGTCGTCCTGCTGGATGAAACCGGCGGCGTCCTTGCTCTCGTCGTAGGGCACCGACATCGCCACGCTGCCATCGGTCAGTTGCACCGGCGGCAGCTTCTGCGGCACCAGCACCTGGGAGAGTTGGGTCGCGAGCACCAGCTGGCCGCGGGGGAGCTTGACGGTGGAGTACCAGCCTGCGGCGATCAGCGGCCTGGCGTCGGCGTAGTACAGCCCAGCCGCCGGAAGGGCTGCGGCCGGGTAGTCGGCCACCGCCACGTTGGCTGCCGACAGCTGGTCACCGACATTGATGTCGACGAGCGCGACCGCTGCCTTGGAGGTGTTCGTCACCGCCGGCCCGGGCGTCCCGACTTTGGCGGGGGTGAGCTGGGTGAAGACGAGCGCAAAGGCACCCACGGCGATCAACCCGGCGACCACCGCGATCATGATCCGTCGGCGATTGGTTCCTTTCGCCATCTGCTCTGTCAGCCTCCCGCAGGCGCGGCCGGTTGACCGCTCACCTGCCCTGAAGTGTCGCCACCCGCGCTCCGGCGTGCGACCCGCGTGACATCTTTGTCAAGCCTCTGCGGCAGGGACGGGACCGGACGTCCATTGCCCCGTCTCCGCCGCAGAAGTCCGTCGGACGGGTCCGCGGCCGTGTTACTGCTCTTCGAGGAGCGTCGCCACGGCGGTGGTGGTGGCCACCGGCAGCTTCGGGGTCGGGGTCAGCGGGCTGTACGTGTAGACCGCCGTGACCTTGATCAGCGTGCTGTTGGCCACCACGCAGGTGGCCTTGGTGTAGGTGGTTCCGGCGATGGTGTAGTAGACCATCCCGCCCGCCGAGGTCCATTGCCCGCAGGGCGACGTCAGGCTGACGCTGAGCAGGTAGTAGCCGATGGTGATGTCGGCGTCGTGCAGCGAGCCGAACGCTGACGCGTGCTCAGTGACGGTGGCGATGGAGGTGGAACCCGACCAGCTGGTGGGGTTGACGACCGCGTAGGCGACCCCCGCCCTGACCGCGTTCTGCACCGACATCCTGGTGCCGAAGTAACCACCGAAGTCGATGCTGCCGAAGAGGAGCAGCAGCAGCACGGGAAGCACCATGGCGAACTCGGCGGTGGTCTGACCCCGCGACCGCGAGCGCCGTCGCGGGCTCACGAGGGCAGCTCCAGCATCCAGCACGATTCCGTCACCGTCACCGGGAGGTTGAACATCGCCAGCAGCGGGAAGATCGACACGTACGAGTAGGTGACCGTCACCTCGAGCAGCCGTGAGGCTTGGTTGGGCTGCTGGAGACAGTTGCTGCCGTTGGCGGCGTAGCTGTTCTTGGCAACGTATCCGAGCGCGTGCGTGTACTCGCCGCAGAGCGTGCCCGGGGACGCCGCCGAGTTGTCGTAGTAGTCGATGACGACGTCGCTGTTGGGGAGTGTGTAGCTCGTCCCTGCCTCAGCCTGCATCACACCCTGGACGGTGGTCGCGGGAGCAGTGTCCGAAGTGCTCAGGTGGGCAACGTTGGGATTCACGGCTGCATACCGTGCTCCGCTGCGGGTGATGGTGATCATGTTCTGCTGCGCCTGCAGGTAGCCACTGAAGTCGACGATGCCGATCGCCAGGATGAACAGCAGCGGCGCGAGGAGCGCCAGCTCGACCATCGCCTGGCCCCGCTGCCGCGCGCGGCGCCGGCGCCTGTTTACGTTCGGCACGGCGGCGTGGTGAGGCAGAACAGGCCACCAGGCGCCCAGTTGTTGCCGCCCACGTGCAGGCTACCGGTCAGCTTTCCCAGGGTCGAACCGGTGCCGGTGATGCTGATCGTGTTGACGATCAGCGGCGAGCCCATGACCGCGCCGCCCTTGGCGTTGAAGGTGAGGCTGCCTGCGGGCATGTACATGGCGCCGCTGATGTTGCCGTAGAAGTTGGTGGTGGCCGCCGAGAAGACCGCGGCATTCTTGGGATCGAAGTACACCGCCAGGTTGTTCTGCGGTCCACCGGTCGGCGCTGTCAGGTTGAGCGTGGAGCCGGTCACGCCGAGGCTGAACCCGGCGCCGACCTGGCCCGTGATGCACGGGGTCGGGAACGCCGCGCAGGCGAAGTAGAGGGTGACCCCGGCCGTGGCGGCGATGGTGCCACCCGCGATCACGAAACCAGTCGCGCCGGTGATGACGTACACGCCGGCGTTCAGGGTCAGGGTGGTACCACCGCCGCCACTGGTGATCGAGGGGTAGATGCCGGGGTTGATCGTGCCCGCGCCAACCCATGCGGGCTGCACGGTGAGCCCGGTGGTCACCGGCGCGGGCAGCCCCGGGTCAACGAACGCACCGGTGGTCAACACAGGGGCGACCGTGCAGGCGCCGGTTGGAGGGTACGGCGCCGCATTGTTGGAGCAGAACCCGCCGGGGAAGCCCGCCGTCGTGCCCTGGACGTCGATGGTGTGCGGGGAGCTTGCGGTGACGAAACTTGCGGCGCAGCAGCCCGTGACGATGCCGTCGATGACCACGTTGCCGCCGGCTGCGGTGATGTCCGTTGTCTTCGAACCGAAGCTGACGTTGCCGAGGACGCAGACCTCGCAGTTGACGTCGTTGCCGTTGCCGCGCACGGTGCTGCTGGTCACCGCCGCCTCGGAGGTGACACTCTCGGTGATGCTGTGCCCGCCGGCGCTGAGCGCGGCAAAGCCGTTGGGGCTGGCGTCGGAGACCACCACCTTGACGTACGCCGCTGTCTGGGCGCTGGCGGTGACCGTGACGTTGTCCGACGCGAGGTACACGGGCGCTGCGGCGACGCACGACCCGAAGGTGGTCTCCTCGGAACCCTCGACGTCGCCGTCTCCGTCGCACGAGTTCCGCTCGGCCGCGGCGGCGGCGGCGGCGGTGGCGGCGGTGAGGCTGGTGGCGGTGGGGGTGGCCTCTAGCGT
>CATPCA010000274.1 GCA_955652545.1 Candidatus Dormiibacterota bacterium | reverse complement strand
GACGTCACGCAGGGCGTTGCAGATCTCGCCGACCGTCGCCATCGATTCCAGGGCATGCCGCATCACCGGCAGGAGGTTCTCGGTGCCCTCCGCTGCGCGCCGCACATCGTCGACGCTGCGGGTCACCGCTGCAGCGTCGCGACGCGCTCGAAGCTGATTGAGCCGTTCCACCTGGGCTTCCTCGAGCTCGGCTCCGATGCGCAGGATCTCGACCTCGGCCTGCGATGACTCGGTGAAGCGGTTGACACCGACGATGACCCGCTCGCCGCTTTCGACGAGTTGTTGGTGGCGATACGCCGAGTCCTGGATCTCGCGCTGGTAGAAGCCCTCCTCGATGGCGCTGACCGCGCCGCCACGCTCGTCGACACGCTGCATCAGTGCCTTCGACGCCTCGACGAGGTCGGCGGTGAGCGTCTCCATGAGGTAGGAGCCGCCGAGCGGGTCGGCGACGGCCGCCGCCCCCGACTCGAAGCCGATCACCTGCTGGGTGCGCAGGGCGATCTCCGCCGCCTGCTGTGACGGCAGCGCCAGAGCCTCGTCGTAGCTGTTGGTGTGCAGCGACTGCGTGCCGCCGAGGACAGCTGCCAGCGCCTGCAGCGATACGCGCACCACGTTGTTGAGGGGTTGCTGGGCCGTCAGCGACGCGCCGCTTGTCTGCGCGTGGAATCGCAGCGACAGGCTGCGCGGGTCACGGGCGCCGAATCGCTCGCGCATCACCTCCGCCCAGATGGTGCGCGCCGCCCTGAACTTGGCGACCTCCTCGAAGAAGTCGTTGCTGACGTTGAAGAAGAAGCTCAGCCGCGGCGCGAAGGAATCGACGGCAAGCCCAGCGTCGAGGGCCGCCTGCACGTAGGCGATGCCGTTGGCCAGCGTGAAGGCGATCTCCTGCGGCGCGGTGGCCCCCGCCTCGCGGATGTGGTACCCGCTGATGCTGATGGTGTTCCAGCGCGGGAGCCGCTCCGCGCAGTACGCGAATGTGTCGGTGACCAGCCGCATCGACGGGCGCGGCGGGAAGATGAATGTGCCACGCGCCGCGTACTCCTTGAGGATGTCGTTCTGCACGGTGCCGCCGAGGCTCGCCGCGTCGATCCCCTTTCGTTCCGCGGCGAGCTCGTACATGAGCAGGAGGAGCGCGGCCGGGGCGTTGATGGTCATCGAGGTGGTGACCTCGTCCTGGGGAATGCCGCGCATCAGCATCTCCATGTCATCGAGGGAGTCGATCGCCACGCCCACCTTGCCGACCTCGCCGCGAGCCATGGCGTCGTCGCTGTCGTAGCCCATCTGGGTGGGCAGGTCGAAGGCGCAGCTCAGCCCTGTCTGGCCGGCGTCGAGCAGGTACCGGAAACGCTGGTTGGTCTGCTCGGCGCTGCCGAACCCGGCGTACTGCCGCATCGTCCAGAGGCGACCGCGATAGCCGTCCGCGCGCACCCCGCGCGTGTACGGATACTCACCGGGTGGTGGGGCGTCGGGGCTCCCCGACGGCAGGTACACCGCCTCAAGCGGCAGTCCGCTCTCGGTCCGGACCGGCACCGCGTCGGCGTCGGTCACCCGTCGTGACCGGCGGCGGCCGGGTCGGGCTGGCACAGCTCGGTGAGCACGCCGGCAGCGGCGGACGGATGCAGGAACGCCACCAGCCTGCCGCCGGCGCCGCGGCGCGGACAGCTGTCCAGCGCCTCGAGGCCAAGCTCGGCATAGCCTTCCAGCGCCGCCTGGACGTCGTCGACGCCGTAGGCGACGTGGTGGAGGCCTCCGCCCCGTCTGTCGAGGAAGGCGGCGATCTTCGAGGTGGGCCCCGTCGATCCGAGCAGCTCCACACGCGACTCGCCGACCTCGAACATGACCGCCTCGATGCCGTCCGACTCGACCACCTGACGGTGACTCGGGGTGCGCCCAAGAAGTTGCTCGTAGGCGGCCACGGCGGCGTCGATGTCACGCACCGCGATCCCGACGTGGTCGATCCTGCTCAGCATCGCGGCGAGTATAGGAACGACCGCGGAGCAGAGCGCTCACCAAGCCGTTGCAGCGGGGCGATGGGATGGCGCCGATTCGATGCTAGGTTCGAGCCACCCATGTCCCTGCCGCGCCTTCCCGTCGCCGTCGTCGCCGCCGCCGCCGCCCTTCTCCTGGCCGGCTACGCGGCGCTGTGGACCGGCGTGACGCCAACCGAGGTCAACCGCGCCGACTTCACTGCCTTCTACGTCGGCGGGACGCTGTTCCGCGAGGGTCACGGCGCCGCCATCTACGACCAGTCACTACAGGCGAGCCTGCATGCATCGCTGATCGCGCCGCAGCAGGGTGCCAACCTCGCCTTTGTCAATCCACCGGTGGCTGCCGTGGTGATCGCCCCGATCACGCTGCTGCCGCTGGCCGCGGCCTACCGCGTCTGGCAAGCAATTCAGCTCCTCATGTTGGTCGCAGCGGTGCTGATCGCGGCGCGTTACGCACCGTGGCCGCAGCGTTTGCGCCGGAGCGGAACCGTGGCGGCCACACTGCTCGCCGCACTGGCCGGGCCGGGGACCCTCGCGCTCGGGCTGCTCGGCCAATGGGACGGATTGAGCGCGCTCGGCATCGCCGTCGCCTACGCTCTCTGGCGACGCGACCGGCCTTTGCTCGGCGGGGCCGTGCTCGCCGGCTGCCTCCTGCTCGCCAAGCCGCACCTCGCTTTCGGTCTCGCGGCCATGGTGCTGGCGTGGCGTGACCGTCGCTTGCTCGCCGGCGCCGCGTCTGCGGTGGCGTTGCTCGCCATCCTGTCGATGGCCACCGTCGGACCGGCCGGGATCAACGGGTTCATCGGCTCCATCCGCGACAACGCTGCCGGCGCCGCGCCGCTGGCCTCGATGCAGGGTTTTACCGGCCTGACCGGTTCGTGGCTCGGCGACGGCGCCGCGGCCACGCTGATCGCTGCGGCCTTCAGCGCCGCGGCGCTGGCCGCATGCGTCGCCGTCGGCCGTCGCCTGAGACGCGATCGACGTGTTCTGGAGCCGTGCCTGGCGCTGGCCACGGTCCTTTCATTGCTGGCGTCTCCCCACCTTCTCGCCCAGGACCTGGTCCTGCTCGCCCCGGTGGTCGTGGCCCTGATGGCGTGGGCGGCTCAGCGCGATCGAGCCGCCCCGTGGCCCGGGCCGTGCAGCCGTGCGGTGCTCGGCGGCTGGGTGGTGCTCTCGCTGACCGCCGCTCTCGACCTGGGTGCACAGGGGACCGGGCCACCCGGCCGCCTGGTGCCCTGGGCTCTCCTCGGGCTGGGCGGCCTGGTCGCATGGCAGCTGCGCCGTCCCCGGGCTCCGGCGCTCGCGACCGCGGCGAGCTGACCTGAGTCAGGACCTAGCGTGCACCACAGCGAATGCCGCCGAGGTGGTCCCCTCCCACTGCGCCGTCGCGATCAAGCGCACACCGGGCAGCCTCGCAATGCACTGTTGGTTCCACGGGAACGGCGCATTCAGGAGGTGGTGACCGCCGACGAACACGGCGTCCGCCTGGGCCAGTGCCTGCTCCGCCGTCGCAGGGTCGGTGCAGGCGTTGGCGATGGCGAGCACCAGCGGGTACCCGAGGGAGCCGCCCTCGAACTGGTTGGGGGTGAGCGGCGTCAGGTCGGTCAGGGCCGCGACCCACTTGCCGGCATCGTAGTTCGAGTCGGTGAGCACCAAGGCCCCCGGCGGCAGGATCGCCGACATCCTGTTGATCACCGTGAGGTCGGCGGGGGTGCTCAGGCCGCGCTCGACCACGGCGCGCTGGTAGACGGTGAGGTCGGCTCCGGCGCCGGCGACGGTGCAGATGACCGCCAGCACGCCCAGGGCCGCCCACGCCGCGCTGCCATCGGGCCAGTGCGCGCCCGCCAACCGTCTGATCCGTGACGGCAACCGGACGTCTCGAACCAGCGCCAGCCAGGCGAGAGCGACGGCTGCGGCCGCCGCGATGATGGCGGCGCTCCACGACCAAAGGTCGGCCAGTGCCTTGAAGCTGCCCAGCGGCGGCACGTCGACGGTGAGGCCGAAGAGGCTACGCCAGGCGCGGGCGATCGGGTTGTGCGCCAGCAGCACCACGATCGCCGCAGCCGCGGCCGCCACCGGCACCGCGATTCGCAGGCCGGGTCGGCGCGACAGGTCGCGCAGTCCCCGCGCCACGGCGAGGAGTCCCGCCCCGAGGAGGAGCGGGATGAGCCAGTACTGCACACCGACGAGGCGATCGAGATCGCCCCAGGGGTTGAGGCCGTGGATCCAGAATCGAGCCAGGTGTCGCCAGGAGAGGGCGTCGGCCATCGCCAGCAGCACGATCACCTCGGATGCGAGGACCCACAACATCCGGCGTGTCACCAGCACTGCCATCACGCCGGCAGCGATCAGGGCAACGGCGACGGGGCTGGTGAGGTCGGTCTGCGTGACCAACTCGATGAGGCTGTGCGGGTGCACAGGGCTGCTCGCGGGCACCCCGAGGGGCCCGAACCTCTCGGGGTGCAACGGCGGCGGCGGCTTGGGCAGTCGCGTGAGCACCGTCACCAGTCCCGCACCCGCCAGGGCCGCCACCGCGCCCGATCCGACGCGAACCAGGGTCTCGCGTGGCGAGGCGCGCCACGCAGCCACCGCCGCCGTCGCCAGCAGCACGCCGCCGACCACCAGCGCCGTGAACGCCTCGAGGCCGTGGATCACCCAGACCGACGCCGCCAGCGCCCCGAGCAACGAGGCGTTGTCACGGACCTGGGGCGAGCGCAGTAATCGCAGGGCGGCGACGACCAGCGGCACCACCAGGGTGGAGTCGACGACCTGCGGAAAACGGCCGAGGATCACCTGGAACGAGGGGAAGGCCAGCCCGACCGCGACCAGCGGAACCACCGCTGCGAGAGCGATCGAGCCGGTGGCCTCCAGTGCCAGGAGGGTCAGCCCGAGCGGCATGAGGAGCACGACTGCGGTGATCGCGGGGGTCATCGACAGCGCCGGGGGAGGCCCGCCGACCCATGACACCACCGCCGACATCGCCTCGAATCCCGGTCGCAGCCTGGCGAAATAGGTGCCTTCGAGGGGCACCTGCACCACCGGGAGCACGTCGTGGGTGCTGGCGATGCCGTTGGCCGTCGCACCGTGCACCTCGGGATCCCAATCTGGCGGGAGAACCTGCCCGCTCAGCGCGATCGCCAGGACGGTCGCCCCGACGGCGCCGGCGATCAGGGCCGGGAGTGGGAGCCACCGGGGAGCGTCGTCCGGCGCGTTGGCGCCGCTGGCGCGCCTGCGGGCCACGGCCGCAGCGGCCAACGCCGCGATGCAGAGGAAGACCGTGAGCGGTTCAAAGGGGATGTGGACCAGCCGCATGCCGAAGCCGAGGACACCGAAGAACCCTGCCGAGAGGCCCGGGGAGGCGGCGAGGCGCTCCCAGGCTCGCCAGCGCGGCGCCAGCAGGGTCGCCAGTGCGTAGCCGGGAAGCAGGACCGCGACGAGGATGCCCGGGATCGCTTGCGCCAGGTCCTGCAATCGCAAAGGCAACCCCCGTCAGGCGAACGAACCGGTCGTCGGCGGCTCGTCCGTGTCGCACCTGACCCGGGCGTCGGCGCCCGGCCGCATTATGCCCGCCCTCAGCGTCCACGCCGGCGCTCGCCCGACCGGACCGCTAGCGCACGACGACGAAACCCGCCGCCTGCTGTCCCTGGTAACGGTCCGAGGCGATCAGTCGCACGTTGGGCAGCGCGCCAATGCAGCTGACGCTCCACGGGGCGGCGGGGTCGTCCAGCAGGATTGGATGCGACCCGACGAAGACGGCGCCGACCGTCTGGACAGCCTGCTCGGCGGCAGCCGGGCTGGAGCATGCATGGGACAGGGCAGTCACCAGCGGGAGGCCGAACGGGTCGAGCTCGGCGCCGTTGGGCACCAGCGGCGTGAGGTCGGTGAGCGCCGTGATGTAGACGCCAGCATCCGACAAACTGTTGGTGAGGACCAAGGTTCCCGGCGCGAGCATCGCCGACATCTGGTGGAGCACGTTGACGTCCGCCGGCGTGGACAGCGAGCGGGTCACCGTCTGGCGCTTGTATAGGTCGTATTCGGCCCGAATT
>CATPCA010000273.1 GCA_955652545.1 Candidatus Dormiibacterota bacterium | reverse complement strand
GCCGGCTGGCGGAGCTGACCGCCCACGAAGAGCACGAGTTCGTCGCCAAGCGCAAGCGGTCACACGAGCTGTGGCAGGAGGCGACCAAGGCAATGCCGCGCGGTGTGCCGTCGTCGTTCCAGGACACGCCACCGCAGCCCGTGTTCATCGACCACGGCGAGGGCAGCCGCGTGTGGGACGTCGACGGCAACGAGTACGTCGACTTCCACAACGGCTTCGGCGTCATGGTTGTCGGTCATGCGCATCCGACGGTGGTGGCGGCGGTCACCGAGCGGATGGCGCGCGGCTCGCACTTCGCCCAGCCGGTGGCGCAGGACGGTGAGGTGGCCACCGAGCTGTCCCGGCGCTTCTCGCAGCCGCAGTGGCGCTTCACCAACAGCGGCACCGAATCCACACTGGACGCGGTGCGCCTCGCCCGAGGCTTCACCGGTCGCGAGCGACTCATCAAGATCGAGGCGTCGTACCACGGCCACCACGACTCGCTGCTGGTCAGCGTCGAGCCGGCTCGCGACCTGATGGGGCCCGTCGAGCAGCCCAACTCAGTGAAGTACTGCGAGGGAATACCGCAGGCGGTCGTCGACCTGGTCACTGTGGTGCCGTTCAACGACCTCGAGGCGCTGGAGCGCGCCTTCGCCGCGCACGACGACATCGCCGCCGTCGTCGTCGAGCCGGTGATGATGAACATCGGCATCGTGCTCCCCGACGATGGGTACCTCGCGGGCGTGCGTGACATCGCCCACCGCCACGATGCGCTGCTGATCTTCGACGAGGTCAAGACCGGGGTCACCATCGCCTCCGGCGGCGCCACCGAACGCTTCGGCGTCGTGCCTGACATCGTGTGCCTGGCCAAGGCCATCGGCGGCGGGCTGCCGTGCGGCGCGATCGGAGGACGGGCCGACGTGATGGCCGCGATCACCGACGGGCGGGTGGCGCAGATGGGCACGTTCAACGGCAACCCGCTGACCACGGCGGCATCGCGAGCAACGCTGTACGACGTGCTGACGCCGGCCGCGTATTCGCACTTCGACGCGCTCGCCGAGGAGTTGCAGGGCGGGCTCGACTCGGTCATCGCCCAGCACGAGCTTCCGTTCCACGTGCTGACACTGGCCGCGCGCGGCTGTGTCACCTACCGCAAGGACCGCGTGCGCAACTATCGCGACTACCTCGAGATCGACAAGGCGGTGCCGTACCTGTCGTGGCTGTACCAGAGCAACCGCGGGGTGCTCATGGCACCGGGGGCGGAGGAGAACTGGACGCTTTCGGTGCAGCACAGCGACAGCGACGCCCGTCGCTACATCGACAACTTCAGGGAGTTCGCTCGCGACCTGGTCGGCGCCTGACCGGATGGTTGTCGTCGGTCCCCCGGACGCGAGGGCACCGGGGGCGCCGTCTGCCGCGTCTGGCTGATTTGGAATCGTTCCAGAAAAGTGGTAGCCTCACGGGCATGCCAGTTGCCGTCCACCAACCCGAGCGGCCCGCCCTCGAGAGTCGCCTGCGAGCTGCCGGGCTGCGGGTCACCGAGGCCAGGGTGACGGTCCTCGCGTCGGCGAGCCGGCGTGGCCACCACGACGTCGAGACCATCGCGCGCGGCGCGGCGGGCAGGGGGCCGATCTCGATCCAGGCCGTGTACGACAACCTGCGCACGCTCGAGGCGGCGGGGATCGTGCGACGGATCCAGCCCGCGGGTGCACCGGCACACTACGAGGCCCGCGTCGGAGACAACCATCACCACGTGGTCTGCCGCACCTGCGGCGCCACCGCGGACGTCGACTGCGCCGTCGGCGGAGCACCCTGCCTGGAGCCGTCGTCAGCCGACGGCTTTGTCATCGACGAGGCGGAGGTCACCTACTGGGGCCTCTGCCCAGCCTGCCAATCGGCATCAACAGCGTCAACGCAACACCGCGGAGGAAACGGCCAGTGAAGTTCTTCAAAGACGGCAACCCCAAGCCGACCACCACTGACGCGGGTATCCCGGCCGCGAGTGACGACCACTCGCTGACGCTGGGCCCCGATGGACCGATCCTGCTCCAGGACCACTACGTCATCCAGAAGATGGCGCAGTTCAACCGCGAACGCGTACCCGAGCGCGTTGTCCACGCCAAGGGCGGTGCGGCGCACGGCTTCTTCGAGGTGACCGAGGACTGCACGGAGTGGACGTCCGCCGACTTCCTCAGCAAGAAGGGCAAGAAGACCGATGTCTTCCTGCGGTTCTCCACCGTCGCCGGCGAGCTCGGCTCGGCCGACACGGCCCGCGACCCGCGCGGCTTCGCCATCAAGTTCTACACCGACGAGGGCAACTACGACCTCGTCGGCAACAACACGCCGGTGTTCTTCATCCGCGACCCCAGCAAGTTCAGCGACTTCATCCATTCACAGAAGCGCATGCCTGACACGCACCTGCGTGACAACGACATGCAGTGGGACTTCTGGTCCCTGCAACCGGCGGCGATGCACCAGGTCACCATCCTCATGTCGGATCGCGGCACGCCGCGGACCTGGCGGAACATGAACGGCTACGGCAGCCACACCTTCATGTGGATCAACCCCGCCGGCAAGAAGGTCTGGGTCAAGTACCACCTCAAGACCGAGCAGGGTATCGAGAATTTCACCGCGTCAGAGGCCAAGGCGATGGTCGCCGAGGATCCCGACTTCCACATCCGCGACCTCCACGACACCATCGCACGAGGCGGCGAGGCAGCGTGGCGCCTCGAGATGCAGTTCATGCCCTATGAGGACGCGGCCGATTACCGGTTCAACCCCTTCGACCTCACCAAGGTGTGGCCGCACGGCGACTACCCGCCGGTCACCATCGGGCGCCTTGTACTCAACCGCAACCCCGAGAACTATTTCGCCGAGGTGGAGCAGGCGGCCTTCGAGCCGGCCAACATGGTGCCGGGGATCGGCCCTTCGCCCGACAAGATGCTGCTCGGCCGGCTCTTCTCGTACCCGGACACGCACCGCTATCGCATCGGCCCCAACTACCTGCAGCTGCCCATCAACCGGCCCAAGGCCGAGGTGAACAGCTACAACAAGGATGGCGCCATGCGGTACCAGCACAGCGCTGACCAGCCCGTCTACGCGCCCAACAGCTACGGTGGCCCGGCGGCCGACGCCGAGCGCTATGGCGAGCCGTCCGGCATCGAGTTCAGCGGCGAGATGATGCGCGAGGCTTATCGACTGCGTCGCGACGACGACGACTACCGCCAGCCCGGCGACCTGTACCGCCATGTGATGACCAGCGAGGATCGTGACCACCTGGTGGCCAACCTCACCGACCACCTCAAGGCCGGTGTCAGCACCGCGGTCCAGGAGCGGGCCGTCGGACACTGGCGCAGTGTCGACATGGAACTGGGCAACCGCGTCGCCAACGGCCTCGGCCTGGCGGTGCAGGAGCCCGTCGCCGCCAAGTAAGCCTTCCACGCCAAGTGGCGGGGGAGGGGAGAGCCGTCAACTCCCCTCCCCCTGGGGAGGAATGGTGAACGCGCGGGTCAGGCCACGCGTGCCTGCATCCGCTCGACAGCGGCCGCCGCCTCCACACGCTCGAGGGTCTCACGGTCGCTCCACAGAACGACCTCCTCGGCGGCGGCGGTCTGCCGGTCAACGACGCCGGCGCACGACAGGCAGGTCTGCTGGTCGTCTGCGGCAGTCGATGCCAGGATTGTCAGCAACGTCATTGGCCACGCCTCCCGTGCAACCCGGTGGATGCATCGATGGTGACCCTGGCGGGTGCTCGCGTCATCGTGCGTGGTAGCTGAAATGTCGCGGCGGCGGCTTGGGCGCTGAGCCGACGTGATCGCTCGGTTCGGTTCGCCCTCGCGCCTCGGACGCAAGGAATCCGTTGCCCGGATCGTTTCACCACGCGGACGGTGAAGTGCGCCTCGCACATTGCGCGCCGCCCGTGCAGCAGGTCATCGACAAGGAGGAAGGCAAACGTGCACATCCGACGCCTGACACTCGCGACCCTCGCGGTCGCCTCGGCGGCCGCGCTCGTGTCGGGGGCCGGCGCCCACGCGGCGGCTGGTGCTCCGCAGGCCGGCTCGGCCCGCGGGCATGCCGTTCACTTCGTGCTGCCCAAGGGCGCAGCAGCGGCCAGCTCCAACAACCTCGTGTACAACGGCGGCCCCGTCGAGCAGGCGGGCTCGACGAACTACGCCATCTTCTGGGAGCCGTCGTTGACCGCGTCGGTCAACAGCGTCAGCCCGACCTACAACTCCCTGATCAGCCGGTTCCTCACGGACATCGGCGGCAGCTCGCTGTACGGCGTCGCCACCCAGTACTACCAGGTGAGCGGCGGCACCACCCAGAACATCGTCAACAGGTCGACGTTCGGCGGTTCCTACGTCGACACCTCGATGTACCCGGGCCCCGCGCTCACCGATGCGCAGATCCAAGCCGAGGTGACCAAGGTCATGGCAGCCAAAGGCTGGACCGGTGGCGTCGGCCATGAATTCTTCGTCTTCACCGCGAAGAACGAGGTCTCGTGCGCCGGCGTGGAGTGCTCCAACGCGGTGTTCTGTGCGTACCACAGCAGCTTCGTCAGCGGCAGCCAGGAGATTCTCTACGCCGACCAGCCGTACACCGGCACCACGCCGGCCGGCTGCAACACGCCGACGTCGCCCAACGGCGATCCCGACGCCGACAGCACCATCAACATCGTGAGCCATGAGCTCATGGAGACGGTGACCGACCCGAGCGTCGGTAACAGCAACTACGCCTGGTTGGACGCCTCCGGCCAGGAGATCGGCGACAAGTGCAACTTCAACTTCGGCCCGACCAACTCAGCCGGCGCCGACCTGGTGGCCAACGGCCATCCGTACATCGTCCAGCAGGAGTGGAGCAACCGCATCAGCGGGTGCTCGATGTCCTAGCGACGCCCCGTTCGTCCAGGAAGGCTCCGACCTGCGCCGCGGTGGCCTCGTCGGCGACGACTGTGTAGTGG
>CATPCA010000272.1 GCA_955652545.1 Candidatus Dormiibacterota bacterium | reverse complement strand
GGCGATACGGCGCGGTGGCATCCCCGCCGCCTTGGCGAGGCGGAGCGCAAGGTTGGTGGCGATGTCACCGTGGCTGCGGTCGCTTGGCTTCTCGACGATGATCTCGGGCCGGGGCTCCGGGGCCGCGATCTCGCCGGCAGCGATCGCCTTGTCGAGCGCGGCCGCGAGCACCGCCGCGGCCGCTTCCGCGACCGTCGTGGCCTCGGTCACACGCACCTCCACGCCCATCTCACAGCAGGCGACAGTGTACGGATCGCCGATTTGCAGACCGCGCAGAGCATGGCGAACGCCACACAGGCGACAATGCGCCGCCGTGGAACTCCGCCATTGCGTGATCCCGGCCGCCGGCTTGGGGACGCGCTTTCTCCCCGCCACCAAGGCACTCCCCAAGGAGCTGCTGCCCGTGCTCGATCGCCCCGTCATCCAGTGGGCCGTCGAGGAGGCGGTGGCGGCGGGCGCGCGCGAGATGGTCGTGGTGATCAGCGAAGGCAAGGAGTTGATCCAGCAGCATTTCACCGTCCAGCCCGAGCTCGAGCACCTGCTCGAGGAGCGCGGCAAGCTGGAGGAGCTGCAGGCCGTGCGCGACAGCGACAACCTCGCCGACTTCACGTGGGTCCGCCAGGACGCGCCGCTCGGCCTCGGCCACGCCGTGCTCTGCGCTGCGGACGCGGTGGGCGATCACCCGTTCATGTGCATGCTCCCGGACGACCTGTCGCACGGACCGGTGCCGGTTCTCCGCCAGCTGGCTGACGCGTACTCAGAACACCGCACGCCGATCCTGGCGCTGATGCGTGTGCCGCCCGAGCAGATCTCGCGGTACGGCTGCGCGACGGTGGCGGAGTCACAGGGACGGTTGCACCGGGTCACGGCGGTGGTCGAGAAACCGGCGCGCGACGAGGCGGCGAGTGATCTCGCGATCATGGGTCGCTACGTGCTCACCCCGAATATCTTTGACGCGCTCCGCGTCACCAAACCCGGCGCCGGAGGTGAGATCCAGCTGACCGACGGCATCGGCGCGCTCCTCGAGGTCGGACCGGTGCACGGCGTGGAGTTCTCGGGCAACCTGCTCGACGTGGGCACGCCGGCCGGCTGGCTGGCAACCAACGCCCGGCTGGCCATGAACCACCCCACGTTGGCGACGGCCCTGCGTGAGGCCTTGCAGCTGGTGCCGTCGTGAACCTGTTCCGGCGCGAGTGGGGCGCGATCACGTTCGTGGCCACAGTTCTCATCGGCGCGGTCGCGGTGGCGCTGTCGCTGGCAATCACGGGCTCGCATTCGCCGCCGGTCCCCCCGCTGCCGCCGTGCCCTTCCTACACGCCCTACGTCGTCACCCCGAGCCCGGTGCCGACCGCCTCGCCCAAGGCCACCCCGACACCAAAGCCGAAGGCGGGCACGACTCCGAAGGCGGCCACGACGCCGACCCCGAGCCCCTCCGCGACGGCGGTAGGGCTCACGCCAAGCCCGACCGCGTTCATCCCGGCGCTGGCCAACTGCCCGACGGCCCCCGCGCGGCCGCCGGCGACGCCGTCGCAAACGCTGTCACCCGGTGCCTCGCCAACCGCGACACCAACGCCGGGCCCGACCGCGACGCCCGGACCGACAGCGTCGCCGATCGCCACACCTCTCCCCTAGGCGCAGGCCGCACCAGCGAGTCGGTCGTCAGGCGGCGAGCAGGAGGGTGCCGTTCTCCGCGCTGATCGCAGAGCGCTGCAGCTCCAGGTCGACGACCGGCCCGTGGCCCACGTCGACCACCACCGCGATGCGGTCGGCGAGCCGCAGCCCACCGAGCCGGACGCAATCGCGCAGGAAGGTGAATGCCAGCGGACGCACCAGGTTCCAGATGTACTGACGCCCGGCCTGGGCGTCGCCGGCGGTGAGCTCGCGCAGGCTCTGGTCGCGGAACGCGAGCACGCACACCTCGTCGGTGAGCTGCACCGGGGCGGTCCAGCTGTAGGCCTCGTCATCGCCCGTGACGGTGATCAGCGAGTCCTTGGCGGTGAACAGGCTGAGACGCTCGACGAGGCGGCGCATCGGCAGTGACGGCCCCTCGACGATGAAGGGCACGTCCCGCAGCCGTTCATTCCACGCCTGCGTGGGGTAGCGGGCGCTGAAACCGACGTCGTCGACCCCGCTGAACGGCGAGGGCACCTTGATGACAAGCTCATCCATGCTCCCCATCCTCCTCCGCTCTCGCGGCAACGCGCGGTCCCGTCATCGGTGCGGAACACACCGTTTTCATCGGACCACCTCGGCGTTGCTGACCATGCGGTTGCCTTTGCAATCTACCACAGCCGTTCCACAGCCGAAGCGAATGCTCCATTAGAGTCGCTGACCGATGCCCCTGACCGGAGTGCGTGTCCTCGACCTGAGCCGCCTGCTCCCGGGACCGTTCGCGACCATGATCCTGGCCGGGCTGGGTGCGGACGTCGTCAAGGTTGAGGACCTCGACGGCGGCGACTACATGCGCTGGATGCCGCCGCTGCGCGACGGAATGTCGGTGATGTTCACCAGCCTGAACCGCGACAAGCGTTCGCTACGGCTGGACCTCAAGTCAGCGCGGGGACGTCAGCTCTTCCTCGAGCTGGTGGAACGCTTCGATGTCGTGCTCGAGAGCTTCCGGCCGGGGGTTCTCGGCAGGTTGGGCCTGAGCGCGGGGGCGTTGCATGAGCGCAACCCGCGGCTGGTGGTCTGCAGCATCTCGGGTTTTGGCCAGGATGGGCCAGATCATCTGCTCGTCGGCCATGACCTCAACTACCTGGCCCGGGCCGGTGCGCTCGGGATCACCGGGACCGCCGATGGCCACCCGGTCGTGCCCGGCGTACAGATCGCCGACATCGGCGGCGGCTCGCTCGGCGCTGTCGCCGCCATCCTCGCGGCGCTGCGGCTACGCGACCGCACCGGCGTGGGCAGCCATTGCGATGTCTCGATGGTCGACGGCGTGCTCAGTTGGATGTCACCGCACATCGCGGCAGTCCTGCACGGCAGCCCATCCGGGGCGGCGCGGATGCTGCTCAACGGCGGCCATCCCTGTTATCGGGTGTATCGCTGCGCCGACGGCTGGATGAGCGTCGCAGCGCTGGAGCCGAAGTTCTGGACGCGGCTCTGTGATCTGCTCGACGTCGACGACATCCGCGACGGTGCGTTCGCCACCGGGGAGGAGGCAGAGCGCGTCGCCGGACGGCTGGAGGGCGCGCTGCTCGCCGGCACGCGCGCACATTGGCGCGAGCACTTCACCGGTCAGGACGTGTGCTGCGAGCCGATGCTCGACGTCGACCAGGTCGTCGAGGACGCCCAGGTGCGCCATCGTGCCGACGACGTCGACGGACAGCTCGCCTGGTTCCCATTCCACGTCGGCGAGCACGGCCATGCCCCGGCAGGCAGCGCTCCCGGGTACGGTGCCGACAGCCGCACCGTGCTCGCCGAGTTGGGCGTCGATGACACCGAGTTCGAGCGGCTGGTCGCGGAGCGGGTGACGGCGTGAGCGTACGTCCGACGGCGCGCCCGACGCGGCGCAGTGCCCGCACTCGCGAGCGCATCATCGAGGCCGCCACCGAGGTGTTCGCGCGCCGTGGCGTGCACGGCACCCGCGTCGCCGACATCGCCGAGCGTGCCGGCATCGCCTACGGGCTCGTCTATCACCACTTCCGCAACAAGGAGGAGATCCTCAGCGCCATCTTCGCCGAGCGCTGGGCGCAGTACGTGGCCTATCTCGAAGAGCTGGCGCGCACGCCGGTGCCGTTCCGCGAGCGGATGCGCCGGCTCATCCATTTCTGGGTGGAGACGTATCGCCATGACAACGACCTGATGACGGTGATGATCAATGAGATCACGCGGTCGTACGAGTTTCTCGAGTCGCACGACATCACCGCGGTCCTGGTCGCGTTCGATCCCATCGAGCGGATCATCGTCGAAGGCCGCGCCAACGGTGAGGTGCGTGCCGACCTCGATGCC
>CATPCA010000271.1 GCA_955652545.1 Candidatus Dormiibacterota bacterium | reverse complement strand
GTTCTTCGGCGGCACGATCGACGACCTCCGCCAGGCCCACGACGCCGCCCCGAACACCCCGGTGCTGCGCAAGGACTTCACCATCGACGCTGACCAGGTCTACGAGACCCGCGCCATCGGCGCCGACGCCATCCTCCTCATCGTCGCCGCGGTCCTCGACGACGGGGTCCTCCGCGACCTGCACGACCTCGCCGGGGAACTCGGCCTCGCCGCGCTCGTCGAAGCCCACGACGACATCGAGCTCGAACGAGCCCTCGGCCTCGGTGCCCAGATCGTCGGGGTCAACGCGCGCAACCTCGCCACTTTCGACGAGGACCTCGCCGGCGTCGCCCGTCTCGCGGCGACGATCCCACCCGACGTGATCGCTGTCGCCGAGAGCGCCATCCGCGCCCCGGCCGACGCGGCCCAGATGGCCGCCGTGGGCTTCGACGCCGTCCTGGTCGGAGAGGCCCTGGTCCGCGCCGAGGACCCCACCGGACTCGTCGCCGCGTTCGCGGCCCCCGCCCGCACCGGCCGCTGATCCCCACACCAGCCCCCAGTACGATCGACCGGGCACCCCGGGCCTGACGCCTGCGGTCACACCGAGGAGGTTCGCGATGCGCTTCCTACTGGACCGGGACCGGATGCCGACCGCGTGGTTCAACGTGTTGCCGGTCATGCCCACCCCGGTCGACCCGCCGCTGCATCCCGCCACCAACGAACCGATCGGCCCCGACGACCTCGCGCCGCTGTTCCCGATGGGGCTCATCGCCCAAGAGGTGTCCGCCGAACCGTGGATCGACATACCCGGCGAGGTGATCGACATCCTCTCCCTGTGGCGACCCACGCCCCTCGTCCGTGCCACCCGCCTCGAGCAGGCCCTCGGCACCCCGGCCCGCATCTACTACAAGGACGAATCCGGTTCACCAGCCGGGTCGCACAAGCCGAACACCGCCGTCCCGCAGGCCTTCTACAACCGGGACGAAGGCATCACCCGGCTCGCCACCGAGACCGGTGCCGGCCAGTGGGGGACCGCGCTGTCGTTCGCGTGCACCCAGTTCGACCTCGACTGCAAGGTCTACATGGTGCGCGCCTCCTACGAGCAGAAGCCGTACCGGACCATCCTCATGGAGACCTGGGGGAGCGAGGTCGTCCCCTCACCGATCGACGACCCGACCAATCCGGGCTCCTTGGGCTTGGCCATCACCGACGCCGTCCGTGACGCCGCCGGACGGGACGACACCCACTACGCGCTCGGCTCCGTCCTCAACCACGTCTTGCTGCACCAGACCATCATCGGCCTCGAAGCGAAAGAGCAGCTCGCCCTCGCCGGCGAGTCGCACCCCGACGTCGTGCTCGGCTGCTGCGGCGGCGGATCGAACCTCGGAGGCATCGCGTTGCCGTTCCTCCCCGACGAACGCGTGCGCCTCGTCGCCGCCGAGCCCTCATCGTGCCCGACCCTCACCGAAGGCCGCTTCGAATACGACTTCGGCGACGCGGCGGGCCTGACGCCGCTGCTCCGCATGTACACCCTCGGCCACGAGTTCGCGCCGCCGCCCATCCACGCCGGCGGCCTCCGCTACCACGGCGACTCACCCATCATCTCCAACCTGGTCAACACCGGCCGCATGGAAGCCGTCGCCTACCCGCAGGGCAAGACCTTCGAAGCCGCGATCCAGTTCGCGAACACGGAAGGCAAGCTCCCCGCCCCCGAAGCCGGCCACGTCATCCGGGCCGTCATCGACGAGGCCCTTGCAGCCAAGGAAACCGGGGATGAGACGGTCATCCTCTTCAACTTCTGCGGCCACGGGCTGCTCGACCTCTCCGCCTACGACGACTATCTCCACGGCCGCCTCATCGACGCCTGACCCGCGCAGCGTATGGAACCGCGAGATATCGTCGTCGTCAGCCATCCGGTCCTCGTCGAAGCGCCGGAAGATCCCGAGGCCTACTGGGACCTGACGGTCGTGGTCGATGACACCTTCTCGGACAGCCTCTTCAACGACCTTCTATAGGAATGCGCCGACTACATCGCTCATTTGCCAGGCGTGGATGACGTTCCGCACGACGGTGGGGAGATGATTCCCGTGTGCGGCTCGATCCGCGCCGACGCCTTACGGCACGCGGTGCGCGCCTGGTGGATCGCGATGTTGCGTGGGAGGGAGGCCGAGCCCGATCGGCTCGCCTGATCGAGTGTCGCTACCTGGCGCGCCGCTGGGCTCCTCCGTCGCGCACCCGATCGCCTCGGCGGGGGGATCGGCACGCCGCGCATCCGGAGCTGGCTTGGCCCACCCTGCCCGTAGAGCCCGGTCGCGGTCAGCGCGAACGCCGTCCGGTGGCCGTTCGGGTCAGCGGCCGCGCCATCGGGGTGGGCGGTCCTCGGCGGCCGCGGCGCGGCCTTCGGCGGCGTCGTCGGTTGCGCCGACGACACGACGCATGGTCTCAACCAATCGTCGTGACGAGCCCCGCTCGTCGTGGCTCCGTTTGACTTTGCCCGGTGTCAGCGCGTTGCCCAGCTCGGTTTCTTGCAGCGAAGGCACTCCAGGGCATGGGCCGCCATCCATCGCACACGCGGATCCTCATCGTCGAGCCGCTCTGAGAGATCGGGGATGGAGCCTTCGTCCCAGTAGTGGTCGAGGACCTCGCAGCAACCTTCCCGCACCCGCGGGTTCTCATGTGACAGCCCACGGCGCACGGCCGGGATCGCAGCGCCTCGCGCTTCGACCAATCTCCACATCGCCGCTCGTGCCCGATGTTCGACGCCGAGGTCTTCCACAACCTCGTCAAGGGACTTGGTGGCCAGCACCTCGCGACCGAACGGCCGCGGAACACGGGGACTCGTCATCTGCCGTCGAGCCATGCCAATC
>CATPCA010000270.1 GCA_955652545.1 Candidatus Dormiibacterota bacterium | reverse complement strand
GACCAGCGTCACGCTGCGGTCGATGCTGTTGGTGACGACGAGGAGGTGGCCGTCAGGGCTCATCGCCGTGCCGGCCGGCCCGTGGCCGACGGTGATGGGGTGACCGACAGTCTGAGAGCGGACGTCCACGGGGAACACCAGACCGGGCGCGGAGCCGGTGCCCGGCTCGGTGACCCAGACGGTGCGGCCGTCGGGGCTGTAGCGCACGTCCACCGGGGTGTTCAGGCCGACCCCGATGGTGGAGCCGAGCCCTGCCGTCGGGCTGTCGAAGGCGATGATCCCTGGGTTCGCCTCGGCGGTGAAGAAGCTCACCACCCCCGATGAGGCGGCCGGCGCGGGCGTGAACGAGTCCACTCCCTGCGGGAGCTGCTGCGCCGGGCGGGCGATGCCTGACACCGTGTTGAAGGTGATCAGCGCGTGGCTGAGGTTGTCGACGACGTACAGCGAGTTGCCGTCCGCGGAGAGCGCCTCGGTCGTCGGCAGCTTGCCCGCCGCGAATGGCGTTCCCACCTTGGCGTGGGCGAGGTCGACCGGGATGACCTGGGCGTCGCTGCTGTTGAGCAGGAACGCGCGGGTGCCGTCGGGGGTGGTGACGATGTTGCTCGGCGAACCGGGGACAGAGATCGGCCGTCCCGGCGCGCCCCCGGTGAGTGACTCGGGAACCAGGATCGCGGCCCCGTTGTGCACCACCGCGACCACCGGTCCTGACCGCGACGCCGGCGGCGGGCCCGCGGACGACGCACCGGTGCGCAGCAGGTACGTGCCCACCCCCGCGACGATCACGGCGGCGGCAACGCCGGTGGCGATCAGCTGCCTGGTGGTGGGAAACCCCTGTGCAGCGGCACCATGGCGAGCGGGCTCCGCGGCTCCGAGGGCGACGCCGGGCGGCGGTGGGGGACCGCCCCCCGCTGGTGGCGGCGGCGGCTGATGGCCCACCTGCTGCCGGGGACCGGCGGCGCGCCCTGCTGGTTGCTGTGGCGGTGGTGGTGGCGGCGCGACCGGGACATCCCATGACTCCCGGACGCGGTCAGGGCGCTCGCGGACAGCCCAGCCCGGTGTCGGCGGACGATCGGAGGAGGCTGGCTCGTCGGGCACCCGTTGACCCTACCGGCGCACCGTCGGATTCGAGGTGGCAGGAGCGTCGCAGGTTCGTACAGGCGAGCATGGAGGCCCGCCACGCGCAGCTTCAGCCGCCGGCGATGAGCGCAGCCACGGCGCTGCACGCGAAGACCGCGGCGAGGTACAGCAGCGAATAGTGGAACAGCCGCGCGCTGCTGCGTACGGTGGGGCGCTGCAGCGCGCTGACGGCGAGGAACAGCAGGTACGCGTTGAGCGCAGTCACCGGGACCGCGTACAGCGCTCCAAGCGCGATCGTCGGCACGAGGCTGACCGCGACGAGCACCACTGCGTACCAGAGGATGGCGCGCAGCGTGGTGCGCTCCGAGGCGACGGCGGGAAGCATCGGCACCGACACACCGGCGTAGTCGCGCCGGTACACCAGGGCCAGCGCCCACGAGTGCGGCGGCGTCCAGAAGAAGATGATGGCGAACAGCGCCACGGCCACCCAGGTGATCTGACCGGTGGCGATGACCGAGCCGACCAGCACGGGCACGGCGCCGGCGGCGCCACCGACCACGATGTTCTGCGTGGTGCGGCGCTTGAGCGTCATCGTGTAGACGACGACGTAGTACGCCGAGCCGAGCAGGGCCAGCGCCGCGGCCAGCGGGCTCGCCAGCGTCCAGAGCACCAGCGCGGCGACCGCGTCAAGCACCAGGCCGAAGACCAGCGCGTCGACTGCGCGAATCCGCCCGCTCGGGATCGGCCGGTGGGCCGTCCGCCGCATCAGCCCGTCGATGTCGCGATCCCACCAGCAGTTGAGCGCCCCGCTGCCACCCGCTGCGCAGAAGCCGCCGACGACAGCGGCGATCAACTGGCTCAGGTTGGGCAGCGCGTGCGATGCGACCACCATCGCCGTCAGCTCGGTGATCAGCAGCAGGACGATGATGCGCGGCTTGGTGAGGCTGAGATAGTCGCCGACCACCGCGCGTGCCCGCGACAGCCGGTAGCCGGGCGCCACCGCCGGCAGGGCCACCGGTCGCGCTTCGATGCGCGCGCTCATGCCCGTACCACCGCGCCGGCCTGCGCATCGGCCTCAAACCAGCGGGCGACGAGCGCCACCATGACGATGAGGAACGGCACGCTCGCGGGTACCCACATCACCCCGGCTGCGAGCTGCTGGTCGGACAGAGCCGACAACCCGCCGCCGCCGGAGTACGCGTAGAGCACCGTCGGCGCGTAGCCGATGTACACGGCCAGCATCCAGCTGCCCACCAACCCGGCGAGAACCAGGGCGCTGCGCCCGATCAACCCCAGCGCTGGTGCGTCCTCGCGACGCGGCAGGGCCGCCGTCCAGAACAGCAGTCCCACCGCGAGGAACAGCGTGTGCTCGAGGTTGTGCACGGCCTCGGCGCGCAGGGTGAGGTTGTACAGGGCGGGGATGTGCCACGCCCACATCACCCCGACGAACAGGACGGTGGCACTGATGGCACCCATGACATACCGCGCATGCGTGGACAGCATCCGCTGCGGGACGCCGAGCAATCTCCGCAGGCGTGAGCCCAGCGCCGCCGCCGCCGTCTCCCATGGACGCGCCAGCACGATCAGCGGCGGTGCCACCACCAGCAGCAGCACATGTTGGACCATGTGCACCCACTGGAACCGCAGCGCGGCGTCGTCGAGCGGCGAGACCAGGGCGATGAGGATGACCGTGACGCCGGCCACCAGGCACACTTTCTGGGTCGACGACGGTGCGAGGTCGGAGCCGCACGCGACCAGGCGGCGGGCGCCGCGGTCGTAGAGGAGCACGGAGGCTGCGGCCGCGATCAGCGGTACCGGTTCGGCGGACCAGCCACCGAGGAGTGCCTGGAGAAGGTCGCTCATTCCACGAATCGCGCCAGCAGGAACACGAACGTCGAGGCCACCAGCATGAAGGCCCAGAACTCCGCGAAGGCGCGGAGGTGACGCTCGGCTGCGCCCGGCTCGCTGGCCCGCGGGCCCGGCGCGACGAACGAGAGCAGCCACAGCCATGCCAGCCCCAGCTCGACGATGAGGATGCCGAACCACATCTCCGTGACCGCCGTGTAGGTGCCGTTGTTGATCACCCAGTTGCCACCGAGGTTGTACTGGTACCAGACATGCGC
This sequence comes from Candidatus Dormiibacterota bacterium, assembly GCA_955652545.1. Next base: position 3,182 of record CATPCA010000270.1, on the reverse strand, counting down.
GCCGGCACCGGCAAAACCGAGCACGATGGCGACGATGCCCAGCAGCCGCGCTGCCTGGCCACGGCGAACCGCCGCCAGCGTTGCCAGCACCGCACCCAGGCAGGCCAACTGCAGCAGCAGCGCCACCGCCATCGGCGGCGTGGTCAGGTCGGCGATACCGTCGGGCCGCCACATGCCGTTGTTGTTCTGGCTGCGCAGGTAGAGGTAGGCGAACAACATGCCGCCCATCAGCATGGTGTTCGCACCCATGAGGAGACGGGTGCCGAGCAGGAGAGTCCGCCGTTGCGCGGCCAGGCTCGGTTCGAACGGGACGGTGGCGGCGGTGTCGGCGGTCATTCGGTGACTCCTTCCGGCAGAGCCATGCCGCCGCCCGGTACGGCGCGCGGCCGTTCTGTGCGGTCGTAGTCGTAGGGCAGCGTCCACCCTGTCGGTGGCGTGGCGAAGTTGTGCACCGGGATGGGATGCGGCAGCTGCCACTCGTAGCCGAGTGACTCCCAGGGGTTGGCAACCGCGGCGCGCCGCGGCTTGACGACTGTGTCGATGACCAGCATGACCAGGAAGAACAGCATGCTGAGGCCGAGCCCGAAGGCGAACAGCGAGGCCGAGATGTTCAAGCCCTGCAGGGCTGGGTCGTAGCTGACCACGCGGCGGGGCATGCCCAGGATCCCGACCGCCAGCAATGACAGGAATGTGCCGTTGAAGGTGATGAACATCGCCCAGAACTGGCGGCGTCCACGTCGCTCGTCGAGCGCGTGGCCGGTGATGCGCGGCAGGTAATAGGTGATACCCCCCACCAGCGCAAAGACCTCGGCGCCCATGATCGTGTAGTGGAAGTGCGCCTGCACGAAGTAGCTGGCGTGCAGGGCGAAGTCGCTGGGCACGTCGGAGAGGAAGACGCCTGTGAAACCGCCGATGAGGAAGTTGAAGAGGAACCCCATGATGAACAGCATCGGCACCGTGAAGCGAGCGCGGCAGCGCCACAGCGTGCCCAGCGCCACGAGGTAGATGATGCTCGTCGGGATCGAGATCGCCTCCGTGGAAAACATGTAGAAGGGGCGCAGCGACGGGGCGAGGCCGCTGACGAAGAGGTGGTGCTGCCACACGAACCAGCTGAGCACCCCGACACCGAGCATGCCGCCGATGGCGACGCGGTATCCCCAGAGCGGTTTGCGCGCGAATACCGGCAGCATCTCGAGGATCAGCCCGAACGCGGGGATGATGAAGATGTACACCTCGGGATGGCCGAAGAACCAGAAGAGGTTCTCCCACAGGTACGGCGTGCCCCCGCCCGCGGGAACGAAGAAGGTGGCGCGGCCCATGCGGTCGAGCATCTCCATCGCCAGCACCACGACCAGCACGGGCGCCGCCAACAGGCCCAGGAACGAGGTGACGAACACGCCCCAGACGAAGATCGGCAGCTGGGTCATGCGCAGGCCGGGGGCGCGGTGTGTGATCACCGTCGCGATCATGTTCAGCCCGGACAGGCAGATCGACGCGCCGATCAGGGTGAACGAAACCAGGTACGCGTCCATCCCTCGCACCGCCTCGTCGGCAAGCGGCGCGTAGCCAGTCCAGCCGGTGGGGAAGCCGCCGATGAAGATGCTGGAGAGCAGGATCAGTGCCGCCGGCGGCAGCAGCCAGAAGGTGAGCGCCTCCAGCCGGGGGAAGGCCATGCCGCGCGCACCGATCATCAGCGGGACGAAGTAGTTGCCGAACGGCCCGATGATCGCCGCCGACGCCATGAAGATCATGATCACGCTGTGCAGGCCCACGAGTGCGAGGTACGACTCCGCCGATGCGAATGACGGGTCGGGCTGGAGCAGCTCGGCGCGGATGAACATGGCACCGAGGCCGCCGATGAACAGAAACGCCAGGATGGCCACGAGGTACTGGACGCCGATCACCTTGTGGTCGGCATTGAGCCGGAAGTAGCGCTGCCAGCCGCCCTCCTCGCCGTAGAGGAAGGCTTCGTCCTCCGCCGTCGGGCGCGGCCGGCCCAGCAACCGGGCGATCGGGTAGTTGAAGAAGCCCATCCCCACCAGGAACCCGAAGGCGCTGCCTGCGTAGCCGATGATGAGCGCCGCGTTGGAGCCGTTGGTGTTGGCATCGGGAGGCACGAGATGCTGACCGATCTGCGCACCGGCAATGAAGCCGATGACGGCGCCGACGATGCCGAGCACGATGCCCCACTGGGCGAGGGTCTCGGACAGCGGGCGGGAACGCTGTGGTGCGACCGCAACGGTGGTCATGCTCTTCCCTCACTTTCAGTCATCTGGGCCACCACCATCAGCTCCCGTAGGCTCCCGGGCTGGGCACATAGGTGTAGGCGTATGGCGGCAGGAACTTCATGATCGGTGCGTCGAGCTGCTGCTGCTGCTGCGCCCACGCCTGGAAGTCCGCGGCCGATACGACCCGCGCGTTGTTGTCGCTCATGGCGCCGTGCCAGAGGCCGCACAACTCTCCGCAGACGATGCGGTACGTCCCGAGCCCCTGGGTGGTGGTGCTGAAGATGTTGTCGTGCTCGGGCACCGCATCCGCCTTGACGCCGATCGCCGGGTACCAGAAGGAGTGGGTGACGTCGAGTGAGGTGACGTGAAGCGTCACGTTGGTGCCGACGGGGAGCACCAGCTGGGCGCTCTCGAATCCGCCGAAGCTCGGGTAGCGGTAGGTGAACGCCCACTGCTGCGCGATCACCTGGACCTCGAGCTTGCTGCCCTCGGCTGTCCCACCGGTGGCGGCTCCGGCGGCAGCGCGCCCACCGAGGCCGAGCGTCTGCGCCGTGTCCTCGCTGGAGAGCGTGATCGTCCCGAAGATTGCCAGAGCGAGGACCGCGGCGCCCACCACCAACGTCCATGCCATCGCTGCGCGAGGGTTGCCACGCAGCCCGGCCGCCGATGCCGCGGGGGCGTCAGGAGCGCGGCGCGCGATCATCATCGCGCCGATCAGGGCGATGACCACGAGGCAGAAGATCGGCCAGGCCAGGAACGTGATCAGCCTCACCGTGTCGGTGATGCTCTGCGAGACGTTGGCGGCGTTACCGGGTGGGAAGGTCAGCAGCGCGATCACCACGGTCCCCACCACCGCCACAGCGATCCAGATGGCGCCGAGCGTGACAACGAGGCGACGGGTTGGGCTCATGACCCCACCTCGATCTGGCCGTCCATGTAGCCCAGGGTCTGCAT
>CATPCA010000269.1 GCA_955652545.1 Candidatus Dormiibacterota bacterium | reverse complement strand
TCATGGCCGTCGACCGCGTGGTCGGCTGAGCGGGGAGAACGACGTGGACAAGAAGCTGGCGCGCAAGAACATGCGCAGCGGGATCTCCATGTTCATCATGGTGCTCGCGCTGATCGGCGTGACGTTCGTGTGGGCGGCCGTATACCTGAACGCGGTCAAGTAGGCGACGACGTGGCCGACCAGACTCCTCCTCTGCACGACGCGGGCGCCGAACACACCGAGCACGCCGCGATTCATATGCCCCCCAACAGCCTGGTGCCGATCAACGTCGCCTTCGCGCTCGGCGCAACATTCATCGGCTTCGTCGACCAGGTACGCAACGCGGTCGGCCCGCTGGTGTGGGGCATCGGCGTGCTGTGGTTCATCGCCAGCTGCGTGATCTGGTTCTTCGCCGCACGCAGCGAGTTCAACGAGCTTCCCGAGTCGGCCGAGGGCCACTGAGGGGTCGCCGGCGCCGCCGGTGCAGGGCCTGGCCGCCCGCAGAGTAGGCTGAGAACTCGTGGAGGTCGCGCACCTGGGGCTCGGTGACTGGTCGTGGGAGCCCACTGTCCTGCTCGGCATCGCCGCGTTGGTCGCGGTCTACGCCCTGGCCTGGCGGCGTGGGCTGCTCAGCGAAGACGACGACGTCTCGCCCTGGTTCAAATCACCGAGGTCACGCAGGTGGTTCTTCGCCACCGGCGTGCTGGTCGGGTTCCTCGCGCTGGTGTCGCCGATCGATACCGGCGGTGACGAGTATCTCTTCTCCCTGCACATGGTCCAGCACCTCCTGCTGATGATGGTGGCCCCCCCGCTCTGTCTCCTCGGCATCGCCGGCATCCGGGTGCCGCTCAGCGGCCCGCCAGGCCCGCTGCGTCGCGTCTGGGCCGTCCTCGTCCACCCGTGGTCTGCGACGCTGATCTTCAGCACCGTACTGCTGGTGTGGCACATCCCCGCCCTGTACGACGCCACCCTGACCACCGAACCGATCCATGTGTTCGAGCACCTGAGCTTCATCGCCGTCGGTGTGATCTTCTGGTGGCCGATCATCGACCCGATGCGCGGACGGGATGCGCAGCGGTGGGTGAGCCCGTTCTCGAAGATCGCCATGCTGGTGGCGTCCGGCATCCCGCCGACGGTGCTCGGGCTGATCTTCGCGATCGCTCCGCACGCGTTCTACGACTTCTACGTGCGCGCCCCGCGTTTGTGGGGGCTGAGTGTGGTGGTCGACCAGCAGCTCGCCGGTCTGGTGATGTTCGGGGCCGGCAATCTCATCTACTTCGCCGCGGTGGTGGCAGTGTTCTGGCGCGTGTTCGGTGACCCGGCGCACGACGAGGAAGAGGCGCAACGAGCATCCGGCTGAGCCGGTGACGGGACGCCGAGCCGGCGCCATCCCCTACCATCGTGGGGACCATTCGTGGTGGCATCGCGAGCGGCGCCGTCGAGGCGTCGCCTGTGCACGAGATACCAGGAGGGACCACGCGGCAATGACCCGGCTCCGCTCGATCGCCGTCGGCGTCGGCATCGGACTGGTTCTTGCGCTGAGTGGCTGCGGCAACGGTCCACCGGAGGTCGCCGGGGCCGGTGGCGGAGGCGGGGCGACCATCGGCAAGGCCGCGGCGACAGGGCTCGGTACCCCCGCGAAGACCGTCTCAGCCACGGTCGACCTCAAGTTCGACCCAACCTCGGTCAGCGTCAAGACGGGCGGCGTCGTCCAGTGGACGGACACTGGAAGCGTGCCCCACAACGTCACCTTCGACAGCTACCCGGACCTGACCTCGCAGAATATGGGACAGGGCGACACCTGGCAGGTCAAGATCACCGTCGCGGGCACGTACCCGTACCACTGCACGATTCACCCAGGCATGGACGGCCAGTTGACGGTCGGCGGCTGACAGCACGCACCGGACGCGTCAGGCATGCGGGTCAGCGGGATGCCGTGGCAACCCGATGTGCACGTCGCCTGCGAGGACGCGCACAAGGCTGCCACCGGCGGCGACCAGCAGCGCGCCGTCCTCATCGATCCCCTCGGCAATGCCGGTGACGTTCCCGGCAGCCGAATGGGCCGTCACCGTCTCACCGATGCCGGCCGCATGCGCCAGCCACTCGTCGCGAAGCGTGGCCATCCCCGCCGTCTGCAACCCGTCCAGGCGCCCAGCCAGCTCGCCGAGAAAGGCGGCGAACAAGACGGCGGCCGCCGGCGGCTCCGCGACCAGGACATGCAGGCTGGCTCCCGCCACCGGCGTTGGGAAGGCGTCGACCCGCAGGTTCACGCCGAGGCCGATGACCACCGCCGCGCCCGCTCCCGGCGCCGCCGGCTCCACCTCGCACAGGACACCCGCCAACTTGCCCTGCCCCGCAAGGAGATCGTTGGGCCACTTCAGCCGCGGCGAGTAGCCCGACGCCGCCGCGATGGCGGCTCTCGCCGCCAACCCAGCGGCGATCGACACACCGCCGAGACGCGAGTGGTGGACGCGCACCAGGACCGAGCAGAGCAGCGCCGTCCCGGGCGGGGTGGTCCAACGCCGTCCCTGCCGGCCCCTGCCCGATGACTGGGCATCGGCAACACAGCTGTAGCCCGCCTCTGCGCCGCCGCGAGCCGCCGTCCGAACCACGTCCTGGGTGCTGGCGGTTGTCGCCAGGGTTGTCAATCGAAAGCCGGCGAACGCCTGTCGGCCGGCGCGCCGCAGGGCAGCGAATTCTGTGGCAGTCCCGATCACAATCCGGCTCTCTTGTCAATGCTTGACGTTTTCGCGCATGGTGTTAGCATTCCGTGCGGTCCCCCGCACAGCACCGGGCACGACCACAATCCTCATTGTGGTGCAAGCGAAATGATCCAGGAGACGTGCACGCGGATCGAGCAGCTCGAGGATTTCTGGACGTCCGAGATCCGTGCCCGGCATGCCCGCCGTAACAAGATCCGTGAGATCGATGACCTGCTCAACCAGTTCGAGATGCTCAACCTTGCCGACGAGCGGACCATTCCTGCGGAGCTTCGCTTTCGTGTCGCCGCTTTCATTCGCGGAGAAGAGCACCCGCTGTCGCAGCGGAGCGCCGTGTCGGTCTCCATCCAGGACTGGATGGAGGCCCTGTACGACGTCCAGGACGGGCTGATGATCCGCTTTCCC
>CATPCA010000268.1 GCA_955652545.1 Candidatus Dormiibacterota bacterium | reverse complement strand
GGGGCGACCCCCCGCTGACGAGTCGCCTGCGACCAGGGACGAGATCCTCCTCGTCGCCCTGCGGTCCTTCGCCGACCGCGGTTACGACGGCACCTCGGTCCGCGAGCTCAACCGTGCCCTGGGCGTCAGTCACAACCTGATCAATCGCCGTTTCGGATCAAAGGAACGGCTCTGGAAGGCAACAGTGGACCGCTGGTTCGGCGAATTGGTGGAGGCCCTCGACCCAACGGCCAACCTCGATGGGCATGGCGACCCGGTCGAACGTCTCCGCGACTTCGTGGTGACGTTCATCGAGGTCAACGCTCGCCGACCCGAGATGGCCCGGCTGATGAACGTGGAGGCGAGTGTCGGCGGACCTCGCCTCGACTATCTGTTCGAACGGTTCATCGCTCCCTGCCTGCTCCCGGCCGCGGCCCTCGGCATGCAGCTGCAGGTCGAGGGCAGGATACGGCCCGCGCCCGTCGGCACCCTGTTCTTTCTGATCGCCCACGGGGCGACGGCTCCAGCCGCCCACCGACCACTCGCCGCACTCGTGGGCGTCGCCGACCCCACCGACCCGGAAACCGTGCACTTGCACGCTCGGGCCGTGGCGGAGCTCCTTATCCAGCCGGCGGTCTGACGTTCTGCTAGCACATGATTGATGCGGACAGCGGCGACGGCACAGCTGGAGGTGACAACTGTGGTCCTGTACACACTCGGCGAATGGACGGTGAAGAATGGGCGCGAAGACGACTTCGTCCGTGCGTGGAGCGAGATGGCCGAGCGAACCAAGCTTGACTTCCCCAACGAGGTGGCCACGCTGCTCCGCGACCGCGATCAGCCAAATCGGTTTATCAGCTCCGGCCCGTGGGAGTCGGTGGAACAGATAGAGCAGTGGCGCAATTCAGAAACCTTCAAAACAGGTGTTGGGAAGCTCCGCGACCTCGTCGACGACTTCTCAGCCCACACCATGGACCTGGCGGCGGCTATCGATTAGCACCCGCGCGCTCATGCCAGGTGTACAGACCGCAGTACGTGGTGACGCTCTTCATCGTGGCCGCTCCGCCCAGACAGCCGAACGACTCGAACAGCGCAGTACGTGCCCCAGCCTGGGCGGCACCGACCGCAGCGGCCGTTCCGGCGGCTCCGCCGCCGACGACGGCGACGTCATACGCCCCCAGGCTCGACGGCATATGTCCTCCATTCGGCAAAACATCGACGCCGGAGCTGAGACTCTACCGCGACACCCTGGCTTGTCCCCGCTGACCAGGTCAGCTGAGCGAGGAGGGCCCCAGCCGTCCCCAGATCACCACTAACGCCAGCGCGATGACGACGATGTGCATGCCAGTCATCTTGGCCTCGCCACGGCGCACGTGGAGCGCGATGGCGCCAAGAAAGATGAGCACGACGCCGATGGCGGCAAGAGGGGTCAACACGGTGGCGATGTGAGTGATGCCTGGCAGCACGAGACCGAGTGCCGCGAGCATTTCGAGCAGTCCGATGAGGCGAACCAGCGGTTCGCTGACATCCTCGGTCCATGGAGCGCTGGCCTTGAGTCGTGCCATCGGCATCAGAAGGTGAAAGACGCCCGCGGCGAGGAAGAACGCGGCGAGCAGCGCCTGCAGGATCCAGAGCACGACATTCATCTCACACACTCCCCGCAGTTGCAGTCTCTCGAGGATGGCCGACCGCGATGGCGAGCTTGCCGCCCTTGCCGGTGGCGAAGTCGTCGATCGCGATCGCTTTCATGCCGGTCTCCTTGTCTGCCGGGATCGCCCGGCCGTGTCAGCTGGTCGCTTAGTTACCAGTGTAACAGTTACTTGCCCGACTATCCCCCGTTGGATCAAATCTCCTGTAGGATGGAGGTATGTCCGAGGCCCTCCCGACCGCCGGTTCGGCGATCACGCTTCCCAACCAGGACCTCGTCGCCGAAGCCGTCCGGTTCACGAGGTCCTTTCAGCGGTTGCTCGCGCGCGGGGCTGGCAGTTCGCTCAGCTACGACCGCGCCCGGGTCCTCGAGACCTTGCACTGCAATGGGCCGCAGCGGATGCGTGACATCGCCGACCAGGTCGACCTGCCCGCCCGCAACCTCACGGCCGTCGCGGACAGCCTCGAGATCGAACACCTCGTCCGTCGAACCCCTCACCCGACCGATCGCCGAGCCACCCTGCTCGAAGTCACCGACGCGGGGCGGTCCGCGATCGAAAGCGCCATGGGGCCACGATTGATGGGGATCGACGCGCTGTTCGACGTGCTGTCCACGACAGAGAAGGCCAGGTTTCTCAGCGGACTGAAGCAACTGGTGGACGCGATGGATGAGGTAGCGGCAGAGCAGAGTTGATCGGAAACCTGGAGTGACCGACCCGACTGACGCCAGACGCAGTCGAACACCAGGAGGGCCACGGTGAGCGTTCGCCGACTCGAGCAGATCCCGGGATTCAACATCGACCGCGTCGCTGCCGCCGCCGGCGACGACCCGGACGTGCTTCGGATGGAGAACCTCGACACTGACATCCCGCCGCCTGCAGATGCGATGGACGCTACTCGGGCGGCGATTGGCGAGGACGAAGCCAACAGTTGGCTGCCGTTCACCGGCCGCGACGACCTGAAAGACGCGGTGGCGGCGCAGATCGAGCGTCGCGGCGGCCCGCGCTACGATGGACCAAAGGAGATCGTGATCACCTGCGGCGAGGGCGACGCGATGCTCGATGCGCTCTTCTGCCTGACCGATCCTGGCGACCAGGTCATCCTCACCGATCCCACGTACGCGGGAATGCTCAACCGAGTGCGCCTGGTCGGGGGCATACCCCGCCTCGTGCCGCTTCTTGTGATCGATGGAGAGTGGCGGCTCGATGTCGATGCTCTGGGTGCGGCGGTATCCGACCGCACGCGCGTGGTTTTCATCAACAACGCGTCGTTTCCGTCGGGATGGGTGGCAAGCAACGAGGAGTCGCAAGCCATCGCATCGATCTGCCGCGAACGCCACCTGTGGCTGCTGTATTGGGCCGGATTCGAGGGGGTGTTGTTCGACGGCCGCCCGGTCCGTCTTCCTGCCGCCCTCCCCGGCATGCGCGATCTGACCGTCACAGTGGGCGCGCCAACGTTCGAGCAACGCATGATCGCTTGGCGTGTTGGCTGGGTCGTTGCGCCCGGCGATCTGGTGAACGACGTCTCGCGTGTGCACATCTACAACGGCCTGGTGCCGAGTGGGTTCGCCCAGATCGGGACGCGTGTCGCGCTGGGCATTGCCAACGACGACCTGGCCGCCACCAACGCAGAACTGCAGCGACGGCGCGACGAAACGCTCCGCCAGCTCGAGGGTCTCCCCGTCACGCGCCCCGCAGGAGGCTGGTCACTCCTCCTCGACGTCGCGTCGCTGGGGCTCGACGGCCTCGATGTCTCTGAGCGGTTGCTGAAGCAGAAGGTCGCGGCCACGCCGATGCGCGGCTGGGGCGGGGCAGTCGCCGATCGTCACATCCGGTTCGTGTTCAGCAATGAGCCGGTTGAACGGCTGGCGCTGCTGGGCGACCGCGTCCGTCGGGCGCTTTCCTGAGGGCGCAACGCGCTCACCACTGAAGCCTCCGGGGGACGCAAACGGGCGCTCTGGGCGAGGAATACGAGACACACCATCGCCGCAACTACGATCCCAAGTGCCGCCCGCAGGCCGATGGCACCAGCCGCCAATCCGACCGCGGGCGGCCCGGCCAGAAACCCCAGCCAGCCGATTGAGGACACGGTGGCGACGCCGACGCTTGCTGAGGTACCTGGGGTCGAGCCGGCGGCCCGGAACAGCACGGGCACGACCACGCCAAGTCCGGCTCCCATGGCAGCGAAACCGACAAGTGCAAGCTGTGGCGAGCCCGCCACAAGGGCGGCGCTCAAACCGCATGACGCAAGCACGCCGCCGACGCGCGCGAGCATCGCGGGGCCCAATCGACGACCGAGGCGATCGCCGAGCATGCGGCTGGAGGCCATGGCGAGCGAGAAGGTCGCATAGCCGAGCCCGGCGACCGCGGACGTTGCCGCCATGGACTGCCGGAGGTAGGTTGCGCTCCAGTCGGCTGCGGAGCCCTCGGCGAGCAACGTGCAGAACGCGGCCGCCCCGAGCAGGAGAAGCGCACGAGATGGGCGCCGCATCGCCCGCCGCGGCGCCCTGTCACCCGCCACGGCGGGGAGAAGACGGCGGCGGAGAGCGATCGCTGACACTGAGAGCACCAGCGCCAGCGCGCCAATGTGCGCGCTCGGAGTGACGCCGATTCGTGCCGCGAGCGCTCCCGCGGCTGCGCCCGCCATGCCGCCGACACTGAACGCGGCGTGGAATGCCGAGAGGATGGTGCGCCCGTACAGCCGCTCGAGCGCGATGCCCTGTGTGTTCGCAGCCACGTTGACCGATCCGAAGCCGGCTCCAAAGCCGAGCAGCCCGAGGGCGAGCGCTGCGAAGCCACCGGCCGCGGATGCGCCAACCAGGCAGACGCATGCGACCACCAGCGCCGCGACGGTGACACGAGCGCTGCCGATGCGTTCACACAACTGTCCGGCGATCGGCATGGCGACGAGCGCGCCGAGCGACGATGCGAACAATGCGAACCCGAGCGCGGTGTTGGTGAGCCCCGCCTGCGCCTGCACCGCGGGAATCCGCGAGGCCCACGATCCCAGCAGCAAGCCGTCGGCGAAGAAGAACAGGGTGATGACGACGCGCGTCGACCGCATCAGGCCAGTACCACGTCGACGCCGTGTGAACGGTACCGCTCGAGCTCTGCAATCGGGCAGGAGCGCTCCGTGACTAGGTGCGTCAACTCCTCGAGTGGCCCCACCACGAACTGACTGGCTGAGCCCAGCTTGTCCGTCGACGACACCGCGACGACGTCGGCAGCGTTGGCGATCATCGCTCGCTTGACGTAGGACTCCTCGAGGTCGCCCACCGTGATGCCGATGTCCGGATGCAGGCTGCAGACGCCGAGCACGAGAACGTCGGCACGAATGGCCTGGAGTGCCTCGATGGTCGCCGCCCCGACTGTGGCGCGTGCGTCCTTCTCCAGCCGTCCACCGAGCATGGTGACCTCGACAGTGGGGTGCTCCGCCAGGGCGACCGCGATGGGCGGGCTGTTGGTGATGATGGTGGCGCGGAGGTCGTGCGGCAGGTGGCGAGCCACCTCGAGCGTCGTCGTTCCCGCGTCGAGGATGATCACCTGGCCCGGACGCAGGAGACGGCAGGTCTCGCGAGCGATCGCCGCCTTCGCGGCCGGCGCCTGGTCTCGGCGTGCGGCATATGGCCGAGCGCC
>CATPCA010000267.1 GCA_955652545.1 Candidatus Dormiibacterota bacterium | reverse complement strand
GGCCAGGGCGTGCCCTGCCTGATTGCCGTCGAGCAGGACGCCACCGGGAACGCGTGGCAGCGGCCGCTCGCCTACGCGAGTGGCATCGGCGGTACGCGGGCCGGGTGCCTGCGTACCACCTTCGCCGAGGAGACCGAGACCGACCTGTTCGGTGAGCAGGCGGTGTTGTGCGGGGGCATCTCCAGCCTGGTCAAAGCGGGATACGAAACGCTGGTGGACGCCGGGTATCAGCCTGAACTCGCCTACTTCGAGGTGATGCACGAGTTGAAGCTGATCGTCGACCTCATGTACCAGGGCGGCCTCTCGTACATGCGCTACTCGGTGAGCGACACCGCGGAGTTCGGTGACTACGTCAGCGGTCCCAAGGTGGTCGACGCGCGGACCCGCGCGACCATGCGCGGCATCCTCAGCGATATCCAGGACGGCACGTTCGCCAAGCGCTGGATCGCCGAGAACGAGAACGGGCGGCGCGATTTCCTCGAGTACCGCGACGAGGACCACCGCCACCCGGTGGAGACGGTCGGCGCCGCGTTGCGCGCCAAGATGACCTGGCTCGACGCCAAGACGGCGCCCGGCATGAAGCCGGCAGGGTCGAACGGGTCCGCGGAGACAGCGGTATGAGCGAGGGCAACGGCCACGTCGCCAGCCTCGGCAACCCGGTGTTCACTGCAGCGGCGCCGGCGGAGCCGGAGCGGCTCACCATCCTCGACACCCCCCTGCGCGACGGCGAGCAGTCGCCCGGGGTGGCGCTGTCGGCCGACGACAAGCTGGCCATCGCCCGCCAGCTGGCGCGCTTGCGCGTCGATGTCATCGAGGCAGGTTTTCCCTTCTCATCGCCGGGCGACTACGCCGCGGTCCGGGCCATCGCCGAGCAGGTCGAGGGCCCGATCATCGCCGGGCTGAGCCGCTGCTTCGAGGCGGACGTGCGCCAGTGCGCACGGGCGCTCGAGCCCGCCGCCCGCGCGCGCATCCACGTGTTCATCGGCACCTCGCCGATCCACCGCGACTCGCAGCTGCGTATGTCGCAGGCCGAGGTGCTCGAGCGCGCGATCTCGATGACTGCGCTCGCCAAGACCTTTCGCGAGGACGTGGAATTCTCGCCGATGGACGCCAGCCGGACCGAGCCGGAGTACCTCGCGGACGTGGTCGCCGGTTGCATTGCTGCCGGCGCCACCACGGTGAACCTGCCCGACACCGTCGGCTACGCGACCCCCGACGAGTGGCGCGGGCTCATCGAATGGCTGCACACCCGCGTGCCCGGCCTCGCCGGCGTCACGCTCTCGGTGCATTGCCACAACGACCTCGGACTCGCGGTCGCCAACTCGCTGGCGTCGGTGCGCGCCGGCGCGCGCCAGGTCGAGACGTGCGTCAACGGCATCGGCGAGCGCGCCGGCAACGCCGCCCTCGAGGAGGTGGCGATGGCGACGCGCCTGCACCCGGAGGTCTTCGGCGTTGCGACCCGATTGGACCACTCGCAGCTGTACCGCACCTCGCGGCTGGTTTCGCAGCTCACCGGCATGACCGTGCAGCCCAACAAGGCAGTCGTCGGCGCCAACGCGTTCGCGCATCACTCCGGCATCCACCAGGACGGCATCCTCAAGGACCGGCGCACCTTCGAGATCATGGACGCGGCGGAAGTGGGAGCCGGCAGCACCCTGGTGCTCGGCAAACTGTCGGGACGGCACGCGCTGCGCAACCGCCTGGAGCAGCTCGGCTACACCCTCGACGAGGAGGAGCTGAAGCGCGCGTTCGTGCGCTTCAAGGAGCTGGCCGACCGCAAGCGCGACGTCACCGACCGCGACCTCGAGGCGGTGGTCGCCGACGAGCTGCGCAGCGGCGAGGAGCGGTACCACCTCGAGCATCTCCAGGTGAGCTGCGGCACGCAGCTGCGTCCCACCGCCACGGTGCGGATGCTCCTGCCCGACGGTCTTTCGCACGAGGCCGCGGCCATCGGCGACGGGCCGGTCGACGCGGCCTACCGGGCCATCCACTCGCTGTGCCAGGTCGAGGGTGAGCTCGAGGAGTTCGCCGTGCAGGCTGTGACGGCGGGCATCGACGCCATCGGCGAGGTGAGCGTGCGACTGCATCGTGACGGCGTGCGGGCGGCGGGACACGGCGCCGACACCGATATCATCGTGGCCGCCGCCAAGGCGTACGTGCACGCCATCAACCGGATGGCCGAGGGTGTCACCAGCGGCGAGCGGCCCAGGCCCGAGACCGTCGGGTCGGCCGCGACTGGCGGCCGATGACGGCTCGCACACTCTTCGACAAGGTCTGGGACGCGCACACCGTCGTCGACGACGCCGGCGGGCCGTCGCTGCTCTACGTCGACCTGCACCTGGTGCACGAGGTCACGTCGCCACAGGCATTCGAGGGCCTGCGGATCGCCGGCCGCACGGTGCGGCGCCCCGACCTGACGGTGGCGACCATGGACCACAACGTACCCACCATCGACCAGCTCGCGCCGATCGCCGACCCCGTCAGCGCCGCGCAGGTGGAGGCGCTGCGCCGCAACTGTGCCGATTTCGGTATCGCATGCTATGGAGTCGGTCACCGCTGGCAGGGCATCGTGCACGTCATCGGGCCCGAGCTGGGTCTCACGCTCCCGGGCACGACGATCGTCTGCGGTGACAGCCACACCGCAACGCACGGTGCCTTCGGGGCACTGGCCTTCGGCATCGGCACCACCGACGTCGAGCACGTGCTGGCGACACAGACGCTGCGGGCCGCGCGGCCGCGTTCCATGGAGGTGCGCATCGACGGCGAGCTGCCGCCCTGGGTGACCGCCAAGGACGTGGCCCTCGGCGTGGTCCGCACCATCGGCACCGCGGGCGCACGGGCGCACGTCGTCGAGTACACGGGATCGGTGGTACGCCGCATGTCGATGGAGCAGCGGATGACGCTGTGCAACCTCACCATCGAGGGCGGCGGCCGCGCCGGGATGATCGCCCCTGACGACACCACCCTCGCGTACCTCACCGGGCGGCCCTTCGCACCGCAGGGCGAGGCCTGGGAGGAGGCGGTCCAGGCGTGGAGCACGCTGGGCAGCGACCGCGGTGCGAGCTACGACCGCGAGGTCGCCATCGATGCGGCGGCGCTGGCTCCGACGGTGACCTGGGGGGCGACGCCGGCGCAGTCGGTGGCGGTCACCGACAGCATCCCGCATCCCGACAGCTTCCCCGACCCGGCCCAGCGCGAGTCGGCCGCCCGCGCCCTTGAGTACATGGGGCTGACGCCGGGCACGCCGATGCAGGAGGTGGCGATCGACACCGTGTTCATCGGCTCCTGCACCAACGCGCGGATCGAGGACCTGCGCAGCGCGGCATCCGTGATGGACGGCCATCGCGTGGCCGCCGGCGTGCGTGTGCTGGTCGTGCCCGGTTCGCAGC
>CATPCA010000266.1 GCA_955652545.1 Candidatus Dormiibacterota bacterium | reverse complement strand
GTCCGCTTCCACGACCTTCGCCATACCGCAGCGACGCTCATGTTGGGGCGAGGAGTTCATCCCAAGATCGTGTCGGAGATGCTCGGACACTCGACTGTCTCCATCACGCTGGACCTGTACTCGCATGTGTCGGAGACGATGCAGCGCGAAGCTGTCCTGGTCATGGACGACCTGCTCCGCTCGCGCTGATTCTGGTAGGGGTCAACGTGGGGGTCAAACCAGTTTTTGGCGCTAGAAACGGTCATCGCCAACGGGGCTGACCGACAGCTCTTTCGAATACAGAATGGCGGAGCGAGAGGGATTCGAACCCTCGATCCGAGTTACCCCGGATACCGCATTTCCAGTGCGGCGCCCTCGACCGGACTAGGCGATCGCTCCGCCGGCGATTGTACCGGCCCTTCTCCACCAGCCCAGATCGACGGCCGATCTCGGGTCGCCCCCGCCAGAACGCTCCGCCTAGTCTTTTTTGTCTCGAAGCCGGCTTTGATTGGAGACCGTGGGCGCTGCCCCTTCTCGGCGAACTTGCATTCGCCGCCGCTGCGTTCCTGCGCCGCCGCGACGAGCACCTGCGCGCCTGTCCGTCGAGGCATATCGCCGCGGTCACGCGGACACATCCCTCCGCCGGAACACCACCGACGAAACTACGACCGCGCACGCGCAGTACAGGCCAACCAACCCCAGCGCTCGGGCGTAGTCCGAATTGGTGTTGCCGCCGGCAATTATTGCTTGGTTCAGCGTCACGAACAGCCACTGCGGCGCCTCCGTCCAGATGGCGATGACAAGATTCTCGACCACCAGGAGGAACACCAACGACACGCCAACGGCCGCAGCCGGGGAGCGAAAGACAGTGGCTCCGAGCAGGCCGAGGACGCACCAAGCGGTGGTCGACAGGAGCAGGTTTCCCCACAGCGACAACAGGTTGTGCAGCGCGTCGGGCGTTGTCCATGGACTGGTGTCGATACCCTCGTGCGGTGCCACCTGGAGCGCGATGAGCGCGCCGACCCCAAGGGCCACCGTCGAGGCGATGAGGCAGTAGACGAGCAACGCCATGAATTTGCCGAGCAGCAAACGGGTTCGACCGGGTTCGCGCACCAGCAGGTTGCGCAACGTTCCCTGGGCGTACTCCCCGGCAACCGCGGCGGCAATGATCACCAGCGGGATGACGACGATGAAGTCGCTGACCCGGATCAGCGCCGCCACCAGTCCGTCGCCCGACCGCAGCACCAGCAGCTCGAGAACCGCGTCGCGACGGTGGCTCGTGGCCACCCTGATGATCCCGAAAGCGACACCCGCGCCGGCCAGCACGGTCATGGACAGACCGCCGACCAGGATCGAGCGGCGGCGGAGCTTGATCCATTCGGATCGAAAGGCGCGAAGCATCAGGCCCCGCCCTCGATCATGGTCAGGAAGCTCTCTTCCAAGGTGGCCTGGACGGAGTGGAGCTCCACGAGGGTGACACCGGCCGCCATGCAGCTGCGGTTGAGCGCCGCGGCGAAATCGGGTGGGGCGGCCACGTGCACGGTGCCGTCGCTGCGTGTCACCACGTAGCCCTTGGCCAGCGCGATGCGCTCGACGATCTCCAGCTGATCGGTCCGCTCGGATCGCACCGTCAATCCACCGCTGCGCGCGCCGATCACCTCGGCGGCAGGGCCTGCAAAGAGCGCCGCGCCATCCTTGAGCACGACAAGCCAGTCGGCAACCTGTTCCAGCTCGCCGAGCAGGTGACTGCTGACAAAGATGGTGGCGCCGGCGTCGCGCAGGGATCGCATCAACGCACGCATCTCGTGGATCCCGGGAGGATCCAGGCCGTTGGCGGGCTCATCGAGGATGAGCAGCTCCGGCTCAGGGAGCAGCGCTGCCGCAACGCCAAGGCGCTGCTTCATCCCCAGCGAATATCCCCCCACCCGGTCGCCAGCGCGATCGGCAAGGCCAACCTGCTCCAGCAGCCCCGGGATCCGGGAATGCGGAAAGCCACCAAGAGTGGCGAGAACCTGCAGGTTGGCGCGTGCCGAGAGGCCCGGGTAGAAGGCGGGTCCCTCGATCAGGGCGCCGATCCGGTGCAGGTACTGTCGTGGGTGGGTGATCGGATGGCCCATCACCCGGGCGGTCCCAGAGGTGGGACGCACAAGGCCAAGCAGCATCCGGATGGTGGTGGTTTTTCCCGAGCCGTTGGGCCCCACAAACCCTGCGATCACCCCACGCGGGATGCTGACGGTCAGGTTGCTCACCGCATCCCGCTGCCCGTAGCGCTTGGTGAGCCCCTCGGTCTCGATCACCCCGGCACAGTATCGACCGCCCACCGCCGCTCGCCACCCGAGGGCTCAGCCTCATCGGATGGTCGGCACGCTGCAGGCGGGGCATGCTGAATTGGGCTGTCCGCAGCGCTGCCGATATACTCGCCGGCCGGAGAGGTGTCCGAGTGGTTGAAGGTGCCGCTCTCGAAAAGCGGTGTGGTTAATAGCCACCGTGGGTTCGAATCCCACCCTCTCCGCCACTGAAAATGTTGCTACTCACAGAGTCTTGCCGCTCCATAACGCCTGCAGCATAGTTACCCTCGCCTGACCTCGAGGTTCGCTCGGTGAGGGGTAGCGGTGACCGCGGGGCACCCGGCGTCCGATACGCTCGGCCAGTGGCAGGACGCAGATCATGCGTGCCTGCCGCGCCCTCTTCGCGGCTCTGACGTGTTCGTCCCCGGCAGCAGCGACCCATCCGGCGGACCT
>CATPCA010000265.1 GCA_955652545.1 Candidatus Dormiibacterota bacterium | reverse complement strand
GTCGCCGGCACGGCTGTGCCCCAACCGCTGAAGGTGACCGTGGTGGTCGTCGTGATCCCGCCGGCGCTCACCGTCGATGCCTGCGAGATCGGCAGGTGGGACCCGGCGGCGACGTCCAGGTGACCCGTCCCGCTGTCGCCCTGCGGCGATGTGATGGTCCCGGTGATCCTGGTCGCCTTGGTGCCGTCGGCTGCGGTGACCTGTGAGGTGGACTTGGGAACCATCGCGAGCTCGTTCGCCTGCTCGGCGACGGTGATCCCCGGCTGGAGGACACTGTACGGCCCGTCGCTGCTCGTGACGGACACCCATTTGCCCTGCACGCCGGCGGCGCTGGCGGCGGGCACGCCCAGCTGGTCCTCGACGGCCGGGCTGTTGCCCTGGAAGTACACGGTGCCATTGACCAGACGCAGGGTGAACTGCTCGTTGCCGTACGTCGAGTTGAGTGTGATGAGCTGGCCGCCGCCGTCCTGCGTGGCGTCTCCCACGGTTTTCTGGGTCACGCTTGCGCCCGTTGAGACGGAGACATAGTGGACCCCTGCCGAGCCTCGGGTGGCCGCCAGGGTTTGGTTGTACAGGGCCTTGGCCGCGGCGGAGCTTGTCGTGCTGGAATTCCCGGGCGACGTGCTCGCCGGGCCTCCCCGGGTGAGGAGACCGACGGTGAGGCCGATGCCGAGCCCGGCGACCAGCACGACGGCCACCGCGGCCGCCACCACGAGCACACGACGCCTCCGCCGCGCCGGCAGGGAGCCGGCTGGTGGCGGCGGAGTCTGCCACGGCGCGACGGGCGGAGCCTGCCAGGCCACGGGGGGCGGTTGGGAGTGGTAGTCGGGGCGATAATCGGTCATCACCCACAATCCTGCCACGGTCAGGCTTTCGGTTAACTGACGGATCTCGGAAACGTCACCCAGACCCACCGGAGGAGCCATGACCGATTCGCCGGCCGAGGGACTGCGCACCAGCATCGAGGCGCCAACCCAACGCGGCTACCTGCTGGCTCGTGCAAGCTGACGCTCAGCCCTGCGTCGCCAGCATCTCGCTCCGCATCTGATCCAACCCGAGCGACCCCAGCTGCAACGCCTGGGTGTGGAACGCTTTGAGGTCGAAATCCGCGCCCTGCCGGCGGCGCATCTCGGCACGAATGTCGAGCCACGCCCGCTCTCCCACCTTGTAGCTGATCGCCTGCGCCGGCATGCCCAGGTACCGCTCGACCTCGCTGCGGGTGAAGTCGCCCGGGATCGGGGAGTGATGGTCCACGAAGGGAATCGCCAGGTCCCACGACCAGCGCTGCCCGGCATTCTCCTCACCGTCGGGAATCGCCATCTCGAGGTGCAGCCCGATGTCGACGACGACCCGCTTGGCTCGGAACAGATGAGATACCAGCATGCCCAACTCGTAGTCGGGATTCTCGAGGTAGCCGAGCTCTCCCATCAGCCTCTCGGCATACAGCGCCCAGCCCTCGCCATGGCCGCTGACGAAACCGATGGTGCGCTGGTAGCGGCTGAGATTCTGCTTGAGGCAGGCCATGATGCCGAGTTGGAGGTGGTGGCCTGGAACTCCCTCGTGGTAGGCGGTTGAGACCTCGTTCCACAACGGAAAGACGGTGCGTCCGCTGGTGGGATACCAGGTGCGCCCCGGCCTCTTCCAGTCCTCGGACGGAGGCGTGTAGTACATCGCGGCGGCTCCGCCTGGGGGCGCGATCATGCACTCGCAGCGTTGTATCTGCGGCGGTATGTCGAAGTGGGTGCCGTTGAGCTCGGCGATGGCGTTGTCGGTCAGCTCCTGGAGAAAGCGCTGGAGGTTGTCTGCCCCGTGCACCGCTCGCTTCGGGTCGGTGGTCATCAGCTCAATGACCTTGTCGACGCCCGCGCCGGGGCTGATCTTATCCGCGACTCGAACCATCTCCGCTTCGAGACGGTGCATCTCGTCCCATCCCCACGCGTACGTTTCGTCTGGATCCAGCTCGCCGCCGAGAAACGCGCGCGAGGCCAGGCGATAGCGCTCGCGGCCGACTGGGTCGCGGTCGGGGACGGCCGGTGCGTAGTCGTCGCGGAGGAAGCCGGCCAGGTCTGCGTAGGCCTGCGTGGCCTTGTGGGCTTCCGACTCGAGGTCGGCACGAAGCGGTCCGTCGTGGGGACACCGCTGCGCAAGTGCGAGGAAGAACGATGTGCCATGCCCCTCCATGCCACCCCAGACGGCGGCCTGCTGCGCGCAGACGAGCGCCTGACGCCGAGCCGCGGGCAGCCCGCGATCGAGCCCGCGACGCAGTGTCGCCTCGAGGCCCTCGATCGACCGTGGGACCTTGGCAAGCCGGGCCGCGATGTGACGCCAGTCCTCGACGCTCTCCTGCGGGCAGAGGTCGAAGATCTGCCGGATCTGCTGGACTGGCGAGGCGATGTTGCGGAGTGGCCGCCAGCTCTCCCCTGCCTCGTGCATCTCGACGTCGACCTCGAGCCGCTCGAGCATGAACTCGCGACAGACCCGGTCTGCGTCGTTGTCGGCGTCGGCGTGGCGCAACTCGGCGATGGTCCGACGGCTGAGGTCGGCTCGTGCCTCGACGCCGTCCGGTGAGTGGTCGGTCATGTCCTCCTCGTGCCCAGGCACGCCGAGGAGGGTTGCGACGAGGGCCTCGTGGCCGGCCAGTTCGACGGTGTACCGGTCAGCGAGGTCGAATATCGCGCTCACCGGCACGAGTGTAGGCGGGCGGGTTTCGCCACGTCAGCGCAGGGATCCACGACAGCGCGGCGTCAACCGAGTAGACGCGCCGTTGTGCCGTCTCAGGAATTCGAATTGCGCTCCGCCAGGAGGTTTCACACCGATGAGTCGATCCATGGTCACCCGCCGGAGCACGCTCGTGTGCCTCGCGGCGGCCGCCGGCGCCGCCCTCCTCCTCCAACCGACGGCGACGTCGGCATCTGGCAGTGGTGCCGGACTGCCACTCAATGTTGGCAGCAAGCATGTGATGTGGTCGGCGGGCGCCGGAGGTCCGACGACTGGCGCATCCGCCAACAACCTGATCTATCACGGCGGGCTCGTGGAGACCAAGCCCGCGGTCTACCTGGTGTACTGGGGACCCAAGTGGAAGTCGGGGTTCTCCTTCTCGCACGGTGGATTCAGGTACACCAACAAGACGGCCACCAACTACGTGAACTCCTTCTTCGGCCGGGTCGGCGGCAGCCCGTGGGCGGGCGTGCAGACCCAGTACTGCCAGAACATGGATCCGGGGTTCTCGTGCGCCGGCCAATCGACCGCGCAGTTCGTCACCAACCCGGCCGGTCAGCTCAAGGGCACCTGGTTCGACACCAGGGCTGTGCCCTCGACGATCGCCACTACGGGTCTGGCTGAGAACACCACCAACGACCCGCTCGAGACCGAGGCGCTCGCCGCGGCTCAGCACTTCGGCTACAACATCAACGCCACGTACTTCATTCTCACCGAGCCCGGCATCGTCGCCACCGGATATGGCAGCGTGTACTGCGCATATCACTCTGAGACTCACCACACCACCGGCCACGGAGTTCGTTACGCATTTGTCCCGTATGTGCCCGAACAGGGTGCGGGATGCGGAATCGACTCAGTCAACCAGGACGATGCCTTCGGCAATGGTTATCTCGATGGGTACAGCATCGTCGCGGGCCATGAGTACGCCGAGGCCGTGACCGACCCCGACAACCAGAACGGCACGCAGGACGGCTGGAACGATGTGCAGACCAGCGAGAACGGTGACAAGTGCGCCTGGACCGGCCTGCAGAACATCAGCCTCGGTGGCACCAACTTCGCGGTACAGCCGATGTGGAGCAATGAGGCCAATGGCGGGCAGGGAGCCTGCGCCGTCAAGCGCGGTTGAACTGATGGCGGATGGTGGAGCGCACGCCGCGCTCCGCTACGCCGCCTACGGAATCAACCAGGGGGCCCGGCAGGCGCATGATTCGCGGTGCATGGTCAGCCCGGCCCGACGCGCGTGGACGCATTTCGAGCCGATCCACGCCATCGTCTACTTCGTCCCCGAGTCGCGCGAGCGGTACGCGGAGGCGGGGCTGCGCGGCGGCTGGATGGGCTACTTCGCCTCCCGTTCGGCTCCCATGGGAGCGGTCGGCCCCGACGTGGTGACCGCCGTCTTCCACAACTTCGCGCCGGCGATGGTGCACCGCGCCCTCCCCGATGCCTGGAGCTACTCGAGCCCCGAGCGCGTCCTGGCGGCCCGTCTCGACACTGTCGACGCCGCCCTGCGCCGCCTCTGGGGCGCCGACGTTGACTCCCCGATCGTGGCCGAAGCGGCGGATCTTGCGCACGAGGCGGCGACATACCTGCGCGGGGATGGCCGGGCGCTGTACGCAGGTCATTCCGGCCTGCCCGTGCCAAGCCCAGCGCACCTGGCCCTATGGCATGCGTGCACGCTGCTCCGTGAACACCGTTTCGATGGTCACGTCGCAGCCCTCACCGTGCACCGGCTCGACGGCCTCGAGGCCGTGATCACCGCGCATGCGGACGGAAAGGGCGTCGACGCGGCCACCATGCGCGGGTTCCGCGGCTGGTCCGAGGACGAGTGGTGCCGTGCCGAGGAGCGGTTGCGAGCGCGCGACGTGCTCGACGGAAGCGGCGCGCTCACCGCCGCAGGGCAGACCCTGCGCACCGCGGTCGAGGAGACGACGGACGAGCTTGCGGCAGAACCCTGGACGCAGATGGACGAGTCGCGGCGCGAGCGGCTCCTCAGCCTGCTCAGGGACCTCGTGCCGAAGTTGGAGGGACCGGGTGGCCTGGTCTACCCGAACCCCATCGGAGTGAGCCCGCCAACGCTCGCGTGAGTCGCTCTCAGGACCGCATCGCGCTGGCTGCTCGCGACCTTCGCTCGGACTCCGTCTTCACCGACGCGATCGAATGCTCGACCGCTCGCTCCCATCTGGCCGCGACGCGGTCACCCCACCAACTGCCGGCGCCCCAGAGGTCCGTGCCCAACTCTCCCGAGTAGACAAACTCGGTCCCGTCACCGACCGACCGCAATTCGAAGGTCTCGATGACCTGCGGCACTGGCCCTCTCACCAATCGGAAGTCAATGCGGTGGGGGCGGTCAAAGCGCACGGTCTCGACGGTCGTCGCAACCAACCCGGCGGGGAGTGGCGTGTAGTGAGCTGCGAGAACGAGATCCGTGCCGCGTTCGAGAACGCGCAGCTTGGATTCCAGCGCCTTGGGGGTACGTCCGAGGTACGGACCCGCGATGACATCGAAGACGATGTCGGGACGCGCTTCGATTGATACGTGCAGCGGTCCCAGCGCGCGCGTACGCCGGCCCACGCCGAGATCGATGGTGAGAGCGCCGCGCACAATCAGGACGTAGGCGGCGCCGGCTGCAGCTGTCGCCCCAGCAACTGCGGCCGCGGCCCCGCCGATCGCGCGTCGCTTGATCATCGGGCCACACGCACGGCTCGTGGTACCTCAACGCGCGGCGAGCTCGTCAAAGTCCTCCTCGCCGTACTCGACGGTTGCGTCGCCTGCAGTCGGTCGATGCTGTTCGCGTTCGCGCAACTCGACTCTGCGGATCTTCCCCGAGATGGTCTTCGGGAGGTCGCTGAATTCGACGCGCCGGATGCGCTTGTAGGGCGCGAGGTTGTCGCGGCTGAACCGGAGGATCGACAACGCCGTCTCGCGCGACGGCGAGTGACCCGACGCGAGAACGATGAATGCCTTCGGAACAGCGAGCCGCACCGGGTCGGGTGAGGGCACAACGGCGGCCTCAGCGACGGCGTCGTGCTGGAGCAGCACGCTTTCCAGCTCGAACGGCGAGATGCGGTAATCCGACGCCTTGAACACGTCGTCGGCACGCCCCACGTAGGTGACGT
>CATPCA010000264.1 GCA_955652545.1 Candidatus Dormiibacterota bacterium | reverse complement strand
GGCGACTACTCGCCGATGACGCTCCTGGAGATCGCGAGCGGCTCCCTGCGTCGCACCGAGGTCTGGCCCTCAGACGAGCTGTACGGCGTACCCGTGATCCTCGCCGGCGGTGAAGCAGGTCTGCTGACCCGGTGGCACCATGCGGATGACCACAGCTGGTGGCGATGGTCGGTCGAGTTCGCCAACCACGTCGGGCGCCCGGCGGACTGGAGTGCGCCTGAGGAGCAAAGACAATGAAGATTGCAGTGCTGGGCACCGGGACCGTTGGGCGGGCCCTGGCGGGACGGCTCGCCGAGCTGGGTCACGTCGTGTTGGTGGGCACCCGCGACGTCGCCGGGACGATGGCGCGCACGGAGCCCGACGGCATGGGCAACCCGCCCTACGCAACGTGGGCAGCGGAGCACACGAACGTCACCCTTGCGACGTTCGCCGATGCGGCTGCCGCCGCCGAGCTGATCGTCAACGCCACCTCGGGCAACGTGTCGATCGAGGTGCTCACCGCAGCCGGTGCCGCCAACGTTGCGGGCAAGGTACTCGTCGACATCTCCAACCCACTGGACTTCTCGAAGGGTTTCCCGCCCACGCTCTTCGTCAAGGACAGCGATTCGCTCGGCGAGCAGATCCAGGCCGCTTTCCCCGACCTCATGGTCGTCAAGGCGCTGAACACGATGACCGCTGCAGTGATGGTCAACCCGAAGGCCGTCGCCGGCGGCGATCACTCGGCCTTCGTGTCGGGCAACGATGCAGAGGCCAAGGCCGCCGTCGTCGCTCTGCTGGAGTCGTTCGGCCACACCGACGTGATCGACCTGGGGGACATCTCCACTGCTCGCGGCCCGGAGATGTACCTGCAGCTCTGGCTGCGGCTGATGCGCGCGCTGAGCACTCCCATGTTCAACATCAAGGTCGTTCGCTGACCTGATCCCGACCTCGCCGCAAGAAGTTGGGGGCGCGGTTCGTTGTTCTTGGATAGAGCAACCAGCGCGGAAGGGCGCGAGCGGGAGGATCTCGATGAGGACGCGCCTGGCTGTACCTGTTGTGATGGCCCTCGCCGCCGGCTCTTTGCTCAGCCGCGGAGCGAACGATCCGTGACACCACCAATGAGGTGATCGCCAGCGCGTAGTCCGTCAGCTCAACGACGGCGGGTTTGACGCGCCCACCATGTTCCAGAGGACAACGGACACCCCCGTCGCATCACTGCGACTTTCCCTCTGTGCGGTGGGTGCCCCGATGTCGTCGGCGTCCTCGCTCAAAAGGACGACGCGGAGATCGCCGTGAAAACGTTGCAGGGCGTGCATCGCGCCGGCGTCCCAGTCGCCCGTCCCCGCCGCGTACACGAGACGATGGCGGACGCGAGTCCCGCATCGCTCCTTCACTGCGCGGAAGGCGGCCTGGGCCTCCTCGTCGACGAGGTAGGGGTCGACGATCTCGCGCAATTGCCTGGCGCTGCGTGCGTGCTCGCTGCTGCCGACGAACAGGAACAGCACGGTCGCGCCGTCTGAGAGCTGCGCTGCGACGTCGACGAGCGCGGTGATGTCGTCGGTGGATCCGTGCAGGAGCGCGATGACCGGCGGTCTGCCCCGCGAGTCGGCGGCAACCCGCAGCCGCTCGAGCTTCTCCGCGTGCGGCACCCACCCGGACGCGCCGCTACGGCGGCGGTGCCACAGTGTTGCCGCGACGATGGCCAGTCCAAGCATCGTGAGGCTGCCGCCGAAGAGCGTGGCCAGTGGCTTGGCGAAGAGGTTGGTCGTCCATGCGGTGACGACGAGGAGGGACGTGATCACGCCGATGACGAACATCGACATGCTCGTGTGCACGCGGATGTCGGCCTGACCGTGCCCGACCGGACGGGCGTGATGGCGCCGCTCCCGCCAGCGCACGATGTCCAGGGACACGCAGGTGACGCTGAAGGCGCCCAGCAGCCCGAACGCATACAGGTCGCCGAGCACGGTGGTGCTGCCACGTGTGGCGAGGACGATGGCGACGGGAATCCCGGTGGCAATGAGGATCGCCCAGTGCGGCGTGTCGCGCAGGCGGTTGCGCCGCTGCAGGAACTCGGGGAGGAAACGCATCCGCGAAAGCGCCAGGAAGACGTGGTAACACCCGATCGTCGCGGTGTTGGACGCGAAGATCAGCAGCAGTGCCGCGGTCAGCGCCACCTCCGTCTGCAGCCCGGGCCCGGCCGCGTAGCCGGCCAGCAGCGAGATGAACTGGTTGGGATCGGTGGCGCCCTTCAGCAGCGTCGTCGACCACAGCGTCAACAGGGGGCTGGTGAGCGCGACGGTGACGATCACCAGCACCATCGTCCGCGGCGCGACGCGGCGGCGCGGCGTGGCCATCGCCGGCGACAGCTGCGAGATGCTCTCCAGCCCGCTGAACGCCAGGAACGCCCCCGCGTACCCGGTGAGCAGACCGACCCCGGTGAGATGGGTGGAGAAGACCTTGGGCACCGCATCCAGCGCTGCGCCGAGGCCGGCGTGCGCGATCGTCGCCACGATCACGCTGAGCTGACTGAGCAGCGCTGCCGCTGCGATCACCGCGGTGACCTTGGCATCGGCGCTGACGCCCATGAAGTTGAGCACGGCGATGAAGACGAGCGCCGCCACCGTGCACGGCACCACCACCCCGATCACCGACGGTGCCACCGTGCCGAGGTAGGTGACGCCGGACACCGCGCTCAGCGACGACGTGAGGAAGTAGTCGACGAGGATGAACAGTCCGCCGATGAGGCCGACCCAACCGCTGACGGCGTGGGCGCCGACGGTGACAACGCCACCTCCCTCCGGGTAGCGGATGGTCACCTCCGCGTACTTGATGGTCAGCAGCACGAAGACGATGAGAGTGAGCCCGACGAAGAGGGCGGCATGGACGCCGAACTGGTTGAACAGGATGCCCGGCGTGTAGTACACCGAGGTGCCGAGGTCGGCGAACACCACCGCCCAGCAGAGGAGTGGCCCGAGCCCGGCGATCTTGCGCCGTCGCGACTGTCGCTCGGTGTGGGCGGGCGCAGCTCTTGCCATCGGCGTCAGCGCACTCTACGCGGTGGAGTCCTCACTGTCGTCGAGCGCCTCGAGGAGACGGCTGAGCCGCCACAGCGCCGGGAGGGCCGCCTCGATGGCGGCGCCGTCGCTGACGTCGAGCTTCGACAGGGCTTCCTCGATGATCGCAGCCCGGTGGGTCCGCCAACCGGTGACGCGGGCCTGGCCGGCGGCGCTGAGTGTGAGGCAGCTGCCGCGCCCGTCACTGGGATCGACGGTGCGCTCGAGGATGCCGGCGTCGACCAGCCTGCTGACCAGCGTGCTCACCGTGTTGCCGGCCACGCCGAGCTCCGTTGCCGCGTCGTTGACGCGGATGCCGGGAGTGGCGAACACCACCTGGACCAGCTCGACCTGTGCATCTGGCAGCGGCACGATGTCCATCCGGCGCGAGACGGCGCGACGCAGCGCCCGGCGAAGGCGTGCGATCGCCTGGCCGAGGTCGACGCGCTCGGACCGGCTCGCCCAGCCATGCGGTTCGCCGGCGGGTTGGCGCGGCGGGGTGGGCCCCTCGATCACGGAGCGATGGTACGGGGATGGACAGCCCGCCGCGGGAGTTTGGCGTCAGCCCAGCGTGCAGGGATCCCGGTCAGCGGAACAGGCGGCGCCACCAGGAGAGGGAGCGGATCCGTTCCAACTCTGCCGTGGCCGAGTCGGCGACCTGCATCTGCTGGTGGAGCAGGCTGATGATCTCGCGCTCGCGGTCGCGCGCTTCGGCGGCGTCGCGGCGGCGGCTCGCCTGCTCGATGCCGGTCCGCTCGCGCCAGGTGCGCAGCCCGACAGTGAGCGTGACGATGCGCCTGTCCTTCTCCGCGATCTCCGAGCGCAGCCTGATGATCTCGACGAAGTTGTCGATCGCCAGCAGCTGAAGGGACAGGATGGCCGGGGTGTCGGCGATGTCCGCGGGGGTGCGGAGTATGTCCGTCCGGGTGCCGACGAGCTCGATGATCTGCTCGCGGGTGCCGTCGATCGCCTCGACGGAGGGGGTGACGTGCAGTGCCATGGGGATCTCCTGGGAGGACGTGGAGTGGAGTGGAGAGATCTCGCTGGCCCGACGGTACACCCGAATTGCCACCAGCGCACGCTGTTGTGGGCGCTGGGTGACCGCCGCGGAGCGACCTCGCCTCCCTCCCGGCTACGCTCCCGGTCGATGCCCCACGACCTCGACGACTACTGCACCGACAACCAGCCGCGCTTCGTCGATGAGCTGATCGAGCTGCTGCGGATTCCCAGCATCTCCGCCGACCCGGACCACGCCGGCGACGTCCGTCGCAACGCCGAGCACATCGCCGCCGCGGCGCGGGAGGTCGGGTTCGGCACCGTGGAGGTGGTGGAGACGGAGGGGCATCCCGCCGTCTACGCGGAGCGGATCGTCGACGGGTCGCTCCCGACCGTGCTGGTGTACGGGCACCACGACGTTCAGCCGGTGGATCCGCTCGACGAATGGGTGTCGCCGCCGTTCGAGCCCGAGGTGCGCGACGGCCGGCTGTACGCACGTGGGGCCGTCGACGACAAGGGGCAGGTGTACATGCACCTCAAGGCGGTGGAGGCACACCTGCGCACCCGCGGCGAGCTGCCGGTCAACCTGCGGCTCCTGGTCGAGGGCGAGGAGGAGATCGGCTCGGAGCACTTCGAGCCGCTCGTGGAGACGATGCGCGACCGGCTCGTCGCCGACGTGGCGGTGATCTCCGATACTGGGATCTTCGCGCGCGGGGTGCCGTCCCTGACCGTGGGACTGCGCGGGCTGAGCGGGGTGGAGGTGGTGGTGCGCGGCCCGTCGCTCGACCTCCACTCCGGCGTGTTCGGCGGAGCCGTGCAGAACCCGGTCGAAGCGCTGGCGCGGATGCTGGCGTCGCTCAAGGACCCTTTGACGGGCCGCGTGCTGGTGCCGGGCTTCTATGACGACGTGGTCGAGCCCACCCAGGAGGAGCG
>CATPCA010000263.1 GCA_955652545.1 Candidatus Dormiibacterota bacterium | reverse complement strand
TAGTAAGGCTGTAGCGGTGCCGCTGAGGCTAGGGCCGTTGGTCACAAGCCTCGTGAGCGGAGGCCTTTCCGCAGGGGCCGGATCCATCCGGCGCAAAAAGCCGAGGTGGTTGCATTGACAATCTAGCGGCTGCTTGGTAGACTTAGCGCAGCCTCCTCTAGCGGGCCCCACAATGAGACCCAGAGGCCACATAGGAGAGTCGCGATGCCTGACTATCAAGAGCTGATCGACAGCGCTGAGGAGCAGCTCCTCGCCAACATCAAGCAGGCCCAGGAGTTGAACCTTGCCGCGGTCGGGGTGATGCGGTCTCTGGCGGGCCTTGTCGTTCCACCGCAGGCAGAGGGGATCATCGGCGAAGCTGGCGCAAAGGCGACGGCTGCGGCAGACCGGAGTCTCGAGTTCACGTCAAAACTGATGGAGCTCCAGCGTGACTTCGCCGCCCGCCTCATTGCCGAGATCGGCACGCCCCCTGAGAAGCCGTAGCCGAGCGACACCCCGCCGGGTCTCAGCCCCGATCATCCTCTGTTGGTCCTGGGCCGACGTCGCCGGCGGGGTTCACCCGCTCTCCTGCTCTGGCGATTGATGATCAGCCAGGCGCGGAGGAGCTTGGCTTGAGAGGGGGCTCGGAATGAGCAACATCAGTCGGGGGCGGAACTTTCGCGTCTCTGCCGACGGCGCATACGAGACCACAGCCCGCGGCTTCGAGGTGCTGGAGACGCCATTCCTCAACAAGGGATCAGCGTTCACGTCGGAGGAAAGGCGCGAGCTCGGGCTCGGTGGTCTCCTCCCGGGCGCAGTGACGAACATCGAGCTGCAGGCAGAGCGGTCGTACGCACAGTACCGGCGCCAGGTCGACGACCTCAGCAAGCACATCTTCCTCACCGCTCTGCACGATCGCAACGAGGTGCTCTACTACCGACTCCTCTGCGACCACCTAGCGGAGATGATCCCCATCGTGTACACGCCCACCGTGGGCACGGCCATCGAGCGATACAGCGAGGAATTCCAGCGCCCACGCGGAATCTACCTCAGCGTCGACGATGTCGACGGAATCGCTGAGGCGTTTCACAACTTCGGCGCCGGGCCTGGCGACATCGATCTGATCGTTGCCACTGACGCCGAACAGATCCTCGGCATCGGCGACTGGGGCGTGGGAGGTATCGCCATCTCGGTCGGCAAGCTCTCGGTGTACACCGCGGCGGCGGGCATAGATCCCACGCGCGTGATTCCGGTCATGCTCGACGTCGGCACGGATCGCGACTCGATTCTCAAGTACCCCGCTTATATGGGCGCCCGCCACTCACGCGTGCGAGGCGAGCGCTACGACGCCTTCATCGATGCGTACGTACAGACGGCGACCTCACGTTTCCCCAACGCGCTCCTCCACTGGGAGGATCTCGGCGCCAGCAATGCGCGGCGCATTCTCGAGCACTACCGATCACACGTCTGCACGTTCAACGACGACATGCAGGGAACCGCCGCCGTCGTGCTCGGGGGCGTGATCGCCGCTGTGCGCGCGTCGCGTCTGCCGCTCGCCGCGCAACGCGTCGTTATCTTCGGCGCGGGAACGGCAGGGATCGGCATTGCTGATCTCATCCGGGACGCAATGGTGCGCGAGGGGCTGTCGCGCGAGCAGGCCGTCAGCCGGTTCTGGTGCCTCGGTCGCCATGGGTTGCTGGTCGATGGCATGGAGTTCGGGATGCGCGACTTTCAGCTCTCCTACGCGCGCCCGGCGGCTGAGGTGCGCGGCTGGCAGCGGGACGGCGACGCTGACAGCGGCGGCATCGGCCTCCTTGAGGTGGTGCGTCAGGTGCAGCCAACCCTGCTGATCGGGTGCTCGACGTCGCCCGGCGCTTTCACCGAAGAGATCGTTCGGGAAATGGCGGCGCGCACGGAGCGGCCCATCATCTTTCCGATGTCGAACCCCACATCTCTCTCCGAGGCGATTCCATCAGACCTCATCGCGTGGACCGGCGGGCGAGCGCTGGTCGCGACCGGTAGCCCGTTTCCTCCAGTGGTTCATGACGCCACGACGTACACCATCGGCCAAGCCAACAATGCGCTGATCTTCCCCGGTCTCGGCCTCGGCACCATCGTGGCCCAAGCGCGAACCGTCAGCGACGGCATGCTGGCGGGAGCGGCCGGCGCGATGGCTCAGCTCGTCGACGCTGAACCGCTCGGAGCGCCGCTCCTGCCCCCGGTGGAGACTGCGCGCGCCGTGTCACTACACGTTGCTGTCGCGGTCGCGCGCGCTGCGGTCAACGAGGGGTTGGCCCGTCGAGAGCTATCCAACGTAGTCGATGCAGTTCGCAACGCGATGTGGGAGCCGGCCTACCGTCCCGTTGCGCGCGGTTGGGACCCCCGCGGACGGGCGCACCTAGCGAAGTGCCGTGAGACTTCAGGAGGGCATCATCTGTCCCGACTGATGCGATCTCGCCTTTCTGCCTCGCCCCCTTGATCACAAGGAGCCCTGCGTGATCAGCAATCGACGGACGTAGGCTTCCGATGCGTTGAGTGATGCCGCGGCGTCGACGACGGAAAGCGGTCGTGTGCGCATAGATGGCCTCACGATAATAACACGGCGCCGCAACAATTTTTGGTCCTACCTGCTAGGGTATGAGGGATCCCAGGACCGAGGAAAGAGCCGCAAGGCGCCGGTCGGGGCGCCCCTTCGGGTTGGCCAGCCAGTTCCTCCCAGCACCCCTTCTTGGCCCTCCAAACTCGCACTCAGTTCGATAGGAGGAGTCACCATATGGCTGTTGCCACCCCCCTCGCCCCGAGCACTCGACACTTCAGCTCGTCGACCCGTTCGCTGCTCATCAATGGCAAGTTCGAGCAGGCTGCCAGCGGCAAGACGTTCGACACCATCAATCCAGCTACCGGTGAGGTGCTCGCCAGCGTCGCCGAGGGCGATGCGCGCGACATCGATCGTGCAGTGCAGGCTGCGCGCCGCGCCTTCGAGGACGGCCCGTGGAACCGGATGAGCCCCTCGGAGCGCGGCCGGATCATGCACCGTATCGGTGACCTGATCATGGAGCACGCCGACGAGCTCGCTGAACTCGACTGCTTGGACAACGGCAAGCCACTGAGCGTGGCCCGCGCGGCCGACATCCCGCTGGCTGCCGATCTGTTCTGGTACATGGCCGGCTGGGCGACGAAGCTCAACGGCGGCACCATCAAGCCGTCGGTGCCCTACCTTCCTGGTGCCGACTTTCATGCATACACGCTGCGCGAGCCAGTCGGCGTGATCGGCCAGATCATCCCGTGGAATTTCCCATTGCTGATGGCCGCGTGGAAGCTCGGCCCGGCATTGGCCACGGGCTGCACGGTGGTCCTCAAGCCCGCGGAGCAAACACCCCT
>CATPCA010000262.1 GCA_955652545.1 Candidatus Dormiibacterota bacterium | reverse complement strand
CTACATCGCCGACCGTTTCCTCCCCGACAAGGCGATCGACCTCATCGACGAGGCAGCGTCCAAGCTCCGCATCGAGATCGACTCCATGCCGACTGAGCTGGACACCGTCGAACGCGAGATCCGTCAGTTGGAGATAGAGCGCGAGGCCCTCCGCAAGGAGACCGATGCGGCGTCGCGCGGGCGGCTCGAGGGCCTCGAACGTGAGCTCGCCAACCTCCAGGAGCGCGCCAAGGAGATGCGCGAGCGGTGGCAGCAGGAAAAGGGCGCCATCGAAGCGATCCGCGACATCAAGAAGAAGATCGAAGAGGTGCGCCACGAAGCCGAGCGGGCCGAGCTGGCCGCCGACTTCGGCCGCGCCGCCGAGCTTCGCTACGGCACGCTGGCCGAGCTCGAACGCGCCGTCGCCGCCGAGCAGCAGCGCCTCTCCGAGCTCCAGGGTGCCGGGCCTGTGCTCAAGGAGGAGGTGGACGAGGACGACATTGCCGAGGTGGTGGCCCGTTGGACCGGCATCCCGGTGAGCCGGATGCTCGAAGGGGAGGCGCAGAAGCTGCTCCAGCTCGAGCAACGTCTGCACGAGCGGGTGGTCGGCCAGGACGACGCCATCAGGGCGGTGGCCGCAGCCGTCCGCCGCGGTCGAGCCGGGCTCAGCGACCCCAACCGGCCCACTGGGTCGTTCATCTTCCTCGGTCCCACCGGGGTGGGCAAGACAGAGCTGGCGAGGGCGCTGGCCGCGCTGCTCTTCGACAGCGAGCAGTCGATGGTGCGCATCGACATGAGCGAGTACATGGAGCGGCATGCGGTGTCACGGCTGGTCGGCGCGCCGCCCGGGTACGTCGGTTACGACGAGGGTGGCCATCTGACCGAAGCAGTGCGCCGCCGACCCTACAGCGTGATCCTCTTCGACGAGATCGAGAAGGCGCACCAGGACGTGTTCAACATCCTGCTGCAGGTGTTGGACGACGGCCGCCTCACCGACGGCCAGGGGCGCACCGTCGACTTCCGCAACACCGTGGTCATCATGACCAGCAACATCGCATCGCACATCATTGCGGAGATGCCGCCGGCAGCGCCCCCCGATGAGGTCGATCAGGTTCGCGCGCGCGTGCTCGCCGAGCTGCGCGAGCATTTCCGCCCCGAGTTCCTCAACCGCGTCGACGACATCATCGTGTTCTCGCGCCTGTCGCGCGAGCAGCTGCGCGAGATCGTCGAGATCCAGCTGCGCCAGCTGCGCACCCGGCTCGCCGAACGCTCGATCACCCTGGAGATCGACGACACCGCACTCGACCTGCTCGCCAGCGAGGGCTACGATCCGACCTACGGGGCACGACCGCTCAAGCGGGTGATCCAGCGACGCTTGCAGGATCCGCTGGCGATGGCGATCCTCGACGGGCGGTTGCGCGACGGTGACGCAGCACGCGTTCGCGCGCCGGACGGCGAGATCCTCATCGACACCCCCCAGCACAGCGACGCAGTCCCGGCGGGTACCTGATTCAGAGGGGCGGTCCCGCCCTCGTATGTCCGGAGTGAATCGGGCATCCTCACCCCGACCCCTCGGCGTGCCTCGCTAGCCGGGTACGCTTCGTACGATGCGAACCATCTCCCTACGCACGGCTGCCGGGCTGGTCGCGCTCGTCGGCTACATCGCGGTGATCTACGCCGCCAACTGGGCGGTGCAGCGTTTCGGCCTGGTGCCGGTGGGCTTCGGGCTCCGCGCTCCGGCTGCGGTGTACTTCGTGGGACTGGCGTTCACCTTGCGCGACCTGGTGCAGAACATCCTCGGCCGCGCCGTGTCGGTGGGCGCGATCGTCGTCGGCGCGGCGGTGTCTGCAGCGGTATCGCCGTCACTCGCCCTCGCCAGCGGGCTCGCGTTCTTCTCCTCGGAGCTCGCCGATTTCCTCGTCTACACACCGCTGCTGCGGCGGGGCTGGCTGGTCGCCCTGGTTCCGGCCAACCTGGTCGGCTGCGTGGTCGACTCGGTGGTGTTCCTGAGCCTGGCGTTCGGTTCACTGTCACTGCTCGGCGGCCAGGTGGTGGGCAAGTCGTGGATGACGCTTCTCGCCGTGCTGCTGCTGGCACCGGTCCGGCGCTGGTACGTGGTGACGCCCGGACGAACCAGCGGGCTTTCCGCCGCGGCCGCGGCATGAGCGCGCAACCGCAACCACGCACGCTGCTGGAGAGCTTCGACAACCGCACACCCGAGCGTGACTACACCATCCAGTTCACACTGCCGGAGTTCACCTGTCTGTGTCCACGCAGCGGCTTCCCGGACTTCGCCACTCTCCACGTGCGCTACGTGCCGGGCCCACGGTGTGTCGAGCTGAAGTCGTTGAAGCTGTACGTCAACGCTTTTCGCAACGTCGGCGTCTTCCATGAAGACGTCGTCAACGGCATCCTCTCCGACCTGGTAGGACTCGTCGCGCCGCGGTACTGCGAGGTGGTGGGCGACTTCAACGTGCGTGGCAATATCAAGACAGTGGTGCGAGCTGTCCATCGCGACCCGGACTTTTCGGGACACCCGCAGGGCTGGTGGCCGGGGCGCGACGAGCATGCGGCGATCTACCCCGTCAACGGTCCCGGCGACAGAATGCCACCGCTCAGCTGAGTTTCAGCGAATCGTCCCCGGGCGCCAGGAAGACGCGCACCAGCGGGTCATCGCGATGCTGAGCGGCGATGCGCAGGTAGAGATCGTCGCCGTCGGCGTCGAGGCGGTCGCCGAACTCCCGCGCCAGGAACAGTGCGACGCGCGGGTCGACCGCGCCGGCGCCGTCGAAGCGTGGCAGCGGGGTGGTCAGCCCGTAGGCAGCGGCAACTTCGGACGCCCGCTGGTTCCAGGTCTCGCCGGGCACGCGCGTCAGCTCGGCGCCGAGCATCGCCGCCAGGATCGCCGCCAGCGCCACGATTCGCGATCGGCCCGGCTCGGGGACGTTGTCCCACAGCGCGCGCTCGTGGACCATGCCGTCGAGGACGTCGCGGGCACGGTCGACGACAGCGTCCGGCGGGATGGCGATCCACGTGGCGCCGCCGGCAACGGAGCGCGCCGACCAGCCATCGACGCAGGCGATCTCGCCGGGCACGGCGGCGGCGGCGGCAGCGCAACGCGCCGCGCGCGAGTCCGGCGGCAACGACGCACCGGGCAGCAGCGCGGTCTCCTCGTCCCAGGCACGCGTCGCCTTCTGGACGGCGCCGTCGCGGATCACCGCGAGCGGCAGGGCGAGGTGGTGAAGGCCAACCTCGAGCAGGGCGATGCGGAGTCCGTCAGCCGCCTCGGCAGGCGGATACATGACTCCGCCGATTGCATCTGCGGCGATGCGCGCGAAGCCCAGTCCCCAGCGAGCGCGCTCAGCTCGACGCCGAGCCGTGACCGTGCCTGCCGCGCCGCGCGAGCCATGCCAGCCCACGCTGAACATCTCATCGCCCGCGGCCAACACGATCGACTCCGCGTGGTCATGCCGCTCCGCATTGACCGCGAACTGGACCAGCACCAGCGCGGCCACCGACGGAGCGGCGACGGCGAACTCGTCGCAGCGATCGACGGAAACGGTCAACGCGGTGCGCGACGCGATCCCGGCGCAGGCGTGCTCGAGGACGTTGGTGCTCGCACCCGAGGTGGAGACGCCTCGGCCGGCGACGATCCGCAGAGAGTCGGCGAGCATGGTGGCGCGCAACGACTGACGGCGCGGCAGCGACGTCGCCATGCCGTCGATCTCCGCCAGCAACCGCGCCACCACGGGCACGCACATGGGATGGGTGGCGTCGCTGCTCACCACCAGGCGGCGGCCGCGGACGGGGAAGGCGACCGCCCCGGGGCCTGCGTCGCGCCACTCCGGCGTGTGCCCGAGCAGGTCGTCGCCGTCGAACAGCGCCGCCGGGAGCGGCAGCTCGCGGATCTCGGCCAGCGTCAGGTTCATCAGCGATTTCCCAGGCGGTACTTGCGGTTTCCGTGGCTGATGACGGTCATGGCCGAGCCCTGTTGGTTGAGCCATTCCTTGAACCTGCGCACCGCCTTGGTTGCCGTGTCGGAGTGGAAGGTGACGATCTCCGGATGGTGCACCACCAGGCGCACCGCCTCGCGGTGGTGGTGCTCAGCCATCGTCGGTACGTGGACGACCACCGATCCCTCGCTGACGCGCAGGTCCGCGACGGTCTGGTCGAGCATCCGGTCGACGCGCTCCATCAGCGATGCGTCGCCGTCGCGCTTATCGTGCAGCCAGGCGCGGGGGTGAGCCCGGTGGATCTCGCTGCGCACCCTGAACGAGTCGATGTTGGCGGAGTACACGATGGTGAGGCAATCGGACAGCTCACGACCCAGGAGGCCGAGCACGTCGCTGCTGCTCAGCGACTGGTCGGGCGCCTTGGACAGGTCCCAGTCGACCACGGCGAGCACCGGCCGCGTCGACTCCGCGTTGTTGCGCAGTGCCCTCACGGCGTGTGCCGCGCTCCGCGTAGCCAGCGGATGGAAGCGCTTGCGAGCGAAGTGCGCGCGCAACTCTTCGAGCGTCTCCGCGTCATCCTCGACGATGAGCACCTCGACGTTGGCGCGCATCAGGGTTCGTCCAGCCGGGCGAGCACCACGCCGCCGTCCGTTGTGGACCGAGGGCGCAGGGGCACGCCGTGAGCGGCCAGGGCGCGCGCCGCGGACCGCACCAGCCGTGACGGTGCCACGAGTGGCCGCGGATGGCTTGCGACCAGCGCCTCGAGGCAGGCGTTGGCGACGTGGCCGCCGTCGGGCATGTCGACACCGCTGCCGATGGCGAGGTGCATGCCCGCCACCTCGGCGCCAAGCGCGGTGGCCACGGTGCCCACCACCACGGTGAAGCGATCGGCGGCGATCGCCCGGGCGGGGAGGCCCGGCGGCGGCGGCGCCCGCCAGATCAGCAGGGTCGGGCCGCGGCCGAGCTCGGTGAGGACGCGTGGGTCGACATGCTCGCCGGCGCCGACCACCATCCAGGGCCACGGACGGCAGCTCCGGATGGCCGCGAGCTCCTCACCGGGAAGCACCTCGACCACGGTGACGTAGGCGCGGTCGAGGCGGTCACGAAGAGCCGTGGCGAGCTCGGCGTCGTCGCCGACGACCAGCACGGTACGCCCCGGGCGGCTCCGCGCGACCGCGCCGGACAACGAGCTCTCCATCACCAGCACCAATCCATGCGCGGGGATGGTAGGCACGCCGCCCGCAGCGCTCACAGTCCCACCCTGCACCAGGCGGGCGGACAGTCGACGGACAGTCGGCCGTCCCTGCTCACACGTCCGCCGTGCCGTCTCCCGTGTCGCCATCGGTGTCATCGAGGTACTCGACGATCTCGGCGTCGTACTGCTCACGGGCCAGGCGGAGAGAGGCGGCGACGACCTCGACGGCCTCGGGCGTCCAGTTCAGCGCCGCGGCGAGCTCGAGGGTGGTGGGTTCGCGTTCGAGGCGGCTTCGCAGCGCCAGGTCGGCGGCCTCGAGTAGCTTGACGTTCTCGACGAGCAGGGCATCAGCCAACCGCTGGGCGGTTTCGCGCTCCACGACGTCGTCGAGGAACTCCTCGACCACGCGCTTGACGTAGGGCCGCAACCCTTCGGGTGGCCCGCCACGGGCGACGTACTCGCCGACGGCGACGGTGGCAGCGATCGAACCCTCCTGGTAGAGGTCCATTACGTCGAGCTCCGGGCTGCGGCGAGCGAGGACCGCTGCCAGGACGGTGCCCAGCTGCTGTTCGACGAGGCGGGCGGTGGCCTGCCCTGCCGGCGACTCGCGCGATTCAGCCACGAGGATGGCAGCGTCCTCGTCGGGCAGGGGGGCCAGCGCGCGGACCTGGGCGGCAATGGCGTCCAGCGCGGTGTCGTCGGGAAACGGGGTGCTCACGCTTACTGCGTCGCCAGCTCGTCCTCGCGACCGAAGCGAGCAGCCAGCTGCTCCACCGCGCGCGCCACCTCGCGACGCGCCGCCGGCTGGCTGGCCCGTTCCACCGCTCCGCCGAAAGCGCCGCCGACCGAGTAGAGCGCCTCGACGCGGAGCTCGCATCCAGCGCGCGCGGGTTTGACGTCGATGGTGATGGTCAGGTCGAGACCTTCCTCGAGCACAAGCACGATGCGTTTGGGAGGGTCCATCTCCTGGACGAGGAGGATGCCGCGCAGGTGGCGGCCCACCAGTCCGGCCTCCACCTCGAACCGTTCGCCCACCGCTTGCCTGGGGCCACCCACGTGCCGGACTCCGCGGACGGCGGGCAACCAGTCGGCGTTGGAGATGTCACTGACCACCGCAAAGGCGCGCTGAGCCGAGACCGGGAGCGTCGCTGCCGCGCTGGCCTTGATCATTCCGCCCAGTCCTCAGTACATAACCGTGGCGAAATCGCCAGAGTTCTCGAAACCGACACGGCGGTACAGGCGCAGCGCGGCGTGGTTGTAGCCGTTGACGTAGAGGCTCACCAGCGGAACGGTTTCCAGGAGCATCGAGCAGAGTGCGGCCATGCCTGCGGTGGCCACCCCCTGCCCGCGCCGCGATGGCGCGGTGAACACTCCCTGGACCTGGACCACCTCGGGGGTCCATGCGCTCAACTCCGCTTTGAAGACCACGTCTCCCCTCTCGATCCACGCCCAGCTCCAGCCGCGGTCGACGAGCTGGGTCATGCGCGCCCGCCACGCGGTGCGGTCGGGGGGCGCACTGTCGCCGCTCATCTCCTCGCGGTGCATCATGCCCGCCGCGGTGGCCAGCGTGTCGACGTCCTTGCGCGTGGCGGCCCGCAGCGGCGCCGGGGGGAGGACCCGCAAACGGCGGCGGTCGACCACCATGACGGGCTGCGGGTCGCGGATCTCGCGAGCCGGACGGCGGTGCTCGTTGCAGGCGTGCAGGGCGCGCACGGCAACGCGCGGCCCGACCATGAGGTGTGGCGGGGTGTGCGCCCGGGTGGCCTCGGCGAGCCGTGCTGCGTCGCCGGTATCCGGCAGGTACGGGACCGTCAGCGGGCCGGCCAGGACGGCCGCGCGCAGCTCGGTGCCGTCGGACACACACCACCATGGCGCGGCGGTGCCGAGCAGGCGTAGCTCACTGCGCAGGTACACGTTGTGGACCAGGTCGGCGTTGAGCAACCGCGCCAGCGCGCCTGCCTCCGTCGGCCCAACCCGGCCCACCGTCAACTGCGTCACGACGCGATTGTGCCGCGCGCTGTCCGGCAGGCGTGTGCGCACATGGCCGGGGCGCGCGACCTCCCGCACTAGACTGGGCCGCGTCGGTGCCGCCACCACGATGAGGTCTGCTCCCTGATCCGGGTCCGTCGTCGGTTTGCCCTCGGCCTCCTGCTGTGCTGCGCGCTGCCGGCGTGTGCCAGCGGCGAGACCTCCCCAAGCCCGGCGCCGTCGAGCGCATCGGCCACGGCGATCAGCGCCGGGACGTTCACAACCGTCGTGCCGCAGGGATGGACCAACACCATCACCAACGCGACCGAGGTGCAGAAGCTGAGCGCGGACGGCCGCGTGGCGTACCTCGTCGAACAGGGGCCTCCCGGACAGGCACAGACGAACGTCAACGACGTGCGCGCCAACATCAATGTCGTGGTGCTGGCACAGCCGGTGCCTGACGACCAGGTGATCACGTACCTCAACACCGTGACCGATGACGGTGCCACCAACCTCAGCGCAACGCAGCAGTTCGTCCTCGACGGTGCGTCGGGCCAGTACCTCACCTATGAACGCCCCATCCAGGGGACGCCCGGCGAGAGCCGCGACATGGTGGTGAACCACGGTGCGAGCACGTACCACATCGTCCTCAACACGTCCCAGTTCGCCTTCAGCCGGCAGCTGGGCGGCCTCCAGGCGGTCCTGACCGCGTGGAGATGGTCGCCGTCCTGAGGTTTTCTGGCAGGATCGGCGCGTGCTGATCATGATGAGCGCTCAGGCGACCGAGGAGGAGGTCGCCAACGTGATGGCTCACGTGCGCGACCGCGGCTACCAGCCCATCGAGCTTCCCGGGGCCGACCGACTCGCCATTGGCGTGCTCGGCACCAACCCGGCGACGATTCGCGATGCCGTGGCGGCGCTTCCGGGGGTCCTCGACGCCATTCCGGTCAGCAAGCCGTACAAGCTGGTGGGACGCGAATGGCACCCCGATTCGTCGGTCGTGTATGTCGGCGACGTGCCCATCGGCGACGGAGCGTTTGCGGTTGCGGCGGGTCCGTGCGCGGTGGAGAGCGAGGAACAGCTCGTCGACACCGCCCGGCGGGTCAGGTCCGCCGGCGCCCACCTGTTGCGCGGCGGTGCCTACAAGCCGCGCAGCTCACCGTACTCGTTTCGCGGACTTGGCCCCCCCGGCCTCGAGTACCTGCAGCGCGCACGTGAGCTCACCGGGCTCCCGGTGGTGACCGAGGTGCTCACACCGGGAGACGTCGAGGCAGTCGCCGAGGCGGCCGACATGCTCCAGGTGGGGACGCGAAACGCTCAGAACTTCAGCTTGCTCGAGGCAGTCGGTGAAGCGGGCAAGCCGGTGCTCCTCAAGCGCGGTCTCAGCAGCACCATCGAGGAGTGGCTGCTCAGCGCCGAGTACGTGGTGGCCCACGGCAACCCTGACGTTGTGCTCTGTGAACGTGGTATCCGCACCTTCGAGACGGCGACGAGGAACACTCTCGACCTGTCGGCGGTTCCGGTCGTCAGGGAGCTGTCCCACCTGCCGGTGATCGTCGACCCGTCGCACGCCACCGGACACCGCCACCTGGTGCCGTCGATGGCGCTGGCAGCGGTGGCCGCCGGCGCCGACGGCCTGCTCATCGAGGTGCACCCCTCACCGGACGAAGCGTTGAGCGACGGACCACAGTCGCTCACCTTCGACCAGTTCAGCGCTCTCATGGACGACGTGCGACGGCTGACGCGGGCGTTGCAACACGAAAACGTGGCTGGTCCGTCACAGGCCTCGCGGTAGTATCAGGCTGCGCCAGCAGCGCGCCCTGTATGCCACCACTGTTCCGACGCCACCCTCACGAGTTTGCCAACCCGACCGGCACGCTGCCGTGCTCGGAGCGCGGTTGCAGCAAGAACACGGCGATCACCTGCGCGTACCGCGATCGCCGCGGGCAACGGTGCACGGCGGCGTTCTGCCCGGAGCACCGGTCGATGGTGGGCGGGGTCGTGTACTGCAGGCGCCACGCCAGCACGATCACCGCGCTCGGCGCCGAGGCGGCGGCACGGTCTCTCCCCGAGCTGGAGAACCGCGGAGCATCGTTGGTTGACTGGGTGGCCGACGCGATCAGCGACGGGATCGTCGCGATGCTCGAGAGCACTGCGCGCGACAGCGAGACCGTCAAGACCGAGGAGGATGTCATCGTCATCTTCGACGCGCACCGGCGCCGGCGCTGGGAACGGAGCTGGAAGCTGATCGAGACCACAGGTGTCAGCCTCAAGGTGAGCCTCCAGGTTGCTGCGGACACTGATGACGCCCTCGTTGAGGCGCGGGTGGGCACGTACGTGGTGGCACGTGGCGTGCCGCCGTGGGTGACCCGCCGGCGTGCCAAGGTTGAGGTGACCAGCCAGGTCGACGCGGAGCAACGCGAGCTTTTCCGGCAGTTCTTCCTCACGCACGTCGCCGGCGAGATCACGCAACAGCGCGCCGACGAGGAGGCCGACCGCAGCAGAACGACGGTCTAGGGATCGGTCAGTCGAGGCGGACTCCGAGCATCGTCAGCAGCGGCTTCATCACCTGCGCGGCCGTCACGTTGGCGCCGTGTTCGACTGCCGGCCGGGCGGCGACCTCGTCGAGGATCGCCAGCGCACCCGGTGTGTCGAGGTCATCGTCGAGGCGGGCGATGAAGTCGTCGTATACGGCTTGCGCGTCCGTGTTGGTGAAGCGCAGGTCGCTCCTCATCGCCGATTGGTAGTCGCGCAATCGCGCCTGTGCACTGGCGAGCTCACCGTCGTTGTACTCCCAGGCGCTGCGATGATGGTGCGCACAGAGCATCAGCCGCACCGCGCCGCTCGGCGACGAGGAGAGCAGTTCGCGCACGAACACGATGTTGCCCAACGATTTGCTCATCTTCTCCCCGTGGTATCCGACCATGGCAACGTGGACCCAATGTCGTGAGAAGGCGGGCACCCCGGCGGCCACGGATTGCGCAAGCTCGCACTCGTGGTGCGGGTAGATCAGGTCATCCCCGCCACCGTGGAGGTCCATCGGCAGCGTCAGCTCGGTAGCGGACAGCACGGTGCACTCGATATGCCAGCCGGGGCGCCCCATGCTCCAGGGCGATGGCCAACTCGGCTCACCCGCCGCCGATGGCTGCCACAGAACGAAGTCGAGCGGATTGCGCTTGCGCGGATCATCCGGGTCAGCCCCGCGCTGTCGCGACAGCTCCAGCATCGCAGTGGTGTCGAGGCGACTGAGAGAACCGTACTCCGGGAAACGGTCGACGTCGAAGTACACCCAGCCCTCGTTATCGTAGGCGGCGCCGCACTCCACCAGGCGCAGGATCCACTGCACCATCCTGTGCACCCTGGTGGTCGCACGCGGGGATGCGTCGACAGGAAGCAAGCCGAGGTCGAGCATGTCGGCGTCGAAGCGGCGCGACTCGACGTCGGCGAGGGTGCGGAAGTTCTGGCCACGCTCGCGGGCGACGCGGAGGATGTCATCGTCGACATCGGTGACGTTGCGAACGCTGCGCACCGTGATCCCCTCGGAGCGCAGGCGGCGCGTGATGAGATCGAAGGTGTGATAGGTAAAGGCATGTCCCACGTGGCCGCCGTCGTAGGGCGTGATGCCGCAGACGTACATCCCGACGCGACCGTTGCGCGGGGCCAGCACTTTGACCGTGCGGGTCGCGGTGTCGAAGAGTTGCACGTCGCCAGATTGTAGGCCGCGCGGTGTCAGCGCACCGCGCTGTCGAGCAAGGCACGCGCAGCGGTCAACGCCGTGCGGGTGTCGGCAAAGCTGGCCATCTTGATTGCATCATCGAAGGTTAGCCACACCGCCTCGTCTATCTCCGATGGCTGGGGCACTAACTCTGTCCCGGCGGGTGCGTTCACCAGGAAATGGTGCACCAGCTTGAAGATGAGCCTTCCGGCGCGACGATAGACGTACTCCGACGGTGGCAGCTCGGCGACGATTGACAGGGCGGCCATGGGGATGCCGCACTCCTCGGAGATCTCGCGCAGCGCCGCGTCCGGTGCGGTCTCACCCGGCTCGAGGTGGCCTTTGGGGAGTCCCCAGTATTTCCCGGCCTGGACCAGGCACACCTCCCAACCGTGGTCGCGGGGACGCGCCAGCACTCCCCCCGCAGAGATCTCGTTGGGCCTGCGTGTCGGCATCACCGGCAGGGTAGCCGCGCGTGGCCGGGCCGCGGAAACCCCGATGCTATGATCCGCTCTCCGCGGCCCCGTGGTGTAGCCTGGCCTAACACGCCACCCTGTCAAGGTGGAGATCGTCGGTTCGAATCCGATCGGGGTCGCCACCTTGACAGGTTTTCAGGGGAGACTCTCCCCTCGCCTGCGCTGACATGAAGTCAGCTGCGGCACACCCCTCTGCAAGGTGGAGATCGTCGGTTCGAATCCGATCGGGGTCGCCACCTTGACAGGCTTTCGGGGGACAGTCTCCCCAGACGCTGGCTACGGCCAGTCGGGCGCCAGCATCAGGCGTGCCAGGCGGTCGATGCGTGCGTCATCGAGGCCGATGCCACGCAGCAGTGGCGCAGCGCCGCCGTGCTCGGCATCGATGCAGGCAAGTGTTTCCACCATCGCCTCGCGGTGCACGGTGAACAACCGCTCCACCCGCACCTCCTCCATCCCGGCTTCGACGGCGGTCACCCGGTCGCGGGCGAGCATGTCGGCGAGCTGCACGCCACTGCGTGCGTAGTCGTCGGCGATGGCATCGACCGTGACCCCGGCGATGCGAAGCACCAGGGCGATGATGACGCCGGTTCTGTCTTTGCCGGCGTGACAGTGGACCAGGACTGGCGCTGACTCCGCGTCGGCGATCACTGTCAACGCCGCGGCGACACCCGCGCCGCGCTCGCGCAGCCACCAGCAGTAGACCTCGGCGGCGGTGGCCAGGTGCCTGGGAAAGTCGTCGCCGTCGTTGAAGATGGGCGCGTGATGGTCGCGCACGTCGCCCGCGCCGACGAGCGGGCTGGGCAGGCTCTCCCGCTCGGAGACGGTGCGCAGGTCGACGACGGTCCGCACCCCGAGGTCGAGCAGCGTGCGCAGTCCGGATTCACTGAGATCGTGAGGAGACTCGCTGCGCAGCAGCCGTCCGTTGCGGGT
Source organism: Candidatus Dormiibacterota bacterium (assembly GCA_955652545.1). Next base: position 3,298 of record CATPCA010000262.1, on the reverse strand, counting down.
CAGCGCGCCGCCAGCGATGGGCAGCCCACCGAGGTCGCGCAGGTTGACCAGGCCCTCGATCGTGAGCGCGTCGCTTTGCTCCGTGACCACCCCATCACCCTAGCAAGTGACGCTTGCGCGCCGGCCTGACGGTCAGGCGAACTGCGTCACGGACAGGGTGTTGCCGTCGGGATCTTTGAACCAGGCGACCCGGTCACCTCCCGGTGTGGTCCAGATGCCGAGAGCGTCCTGGTTCATGCCCTCAAAGCGGAGGAGTGCCACGCCTCGCCCGTTCAGGTCGCCAACGGTCCGCGCGATGTCGGCGACCCGCCAACCCAGCACTGTATAGGGAGCGATGGCAAGCTCCTCAGCCGTTGTCACGCGCAGCATGGTGCCGTTGGCGTCGAAGACCAGGGCGAAGGGTGACTCGCTGCGAAGCTTGAGGCCGAGCACATCCCCGTAGAACTGGCGAGCTCGCCCCGGGTCAATGGTTGAGACGAAGCCGATCAGGTCGTCGCGCTCCAGCCCCATCGTCGGCTCAGAATTGCACGGACTCGCGCCAGGCGCGAAGCACGTCCCTGTCGCCCGTCACATCGAGGGCGGCGGCGTCGCGACGGTTCATCACCAGGGCGAAAAGGTCACTGGCAGGGCCGCGCACCGAACAGTCGCCACCCGGTTCATCGAGCTTGACAACAAGCCCTTCAGCGCCGAGCTCGACCTGCCACTCGCGCTGGGCGTCGGTGGGTGCGATGTGGAGGCGCCGGCCGCCGCCGTCGGGAACCGTGCCGCGACGCGACACCAGGGTGAGCAACTCGTCGATGCCGTCCGCGGCCGCGTTCGCGGGGAACGGCGTCGGCGTTCCGGCCGCCTGCTCGGCATCGAGGCGGTGGATGGCCGTCTCGTGGGACTGGCGACGCGCCCAGAAAGCCTGCGGGTTGGGCGCGGGCCCCCAGGTCCAAAAGACCTCGTCCGCGTTCGACGCGGCCAGGGCAGCGAGCAGTTGGGCATGGCCCTCGCCATACCAGGCCAGCAGGCCGTCACGGTCGTCAGGCCCGACGGAATCGATGCGTGGCCGTTCCTGGATCCGATCGCGCACGATGGCGGCGGCCCAGCGGTGCACGTCACCGATGTGGCGCACCAGCGCGTCCATGTCCCAGCCGGGACAGCCGGGGACTCGCGCATCCAACGGCGTCGCCGCGGCAACCCGGCCGAGGCGTTCACCCTCGGCACGCAGCCTGGCCAGGTGGTCGTCGGTGGTCAGCGGCCTCACGTGCGGATTCAACCACGCGGGGTCGCGACCCGTACGCGCCGATTGCGACGGTGGTCGTCTTAGACTGGGCGCATGTGCCGAAGCATCAAGACCCTTCGCGGTGCGCCCACGGTGACCGACGACGAGGTGCACGCCGCTGCGCTGCAGTTCGTCCGCAAGATCAGCGGCTACCGCGCCCCGTCGGCGGCCAACCGCGAGGCCTTCGACGCAGCCGTCGACCACGTTGGAGACGCCACCCGCCGGCTGCTCGAGGACCTCACGGTTTCGCGGGCACCTTCGCGCTCCTGACCTGGGTGCTCACGGTGCCGCGGCCGCGACCTGGGCGTGCGCGTCGAGCCAGCCGGCGACATCGTCGAGGACTGTGTCGCGCTCGGGCTCGTTGAAGACCTCGTGGTACAGCCCGTCGTAGATGCGCAGGGTGTGGTCGGCGGAGCCGGTGTGCTCGTCGACCCAGCGCGCCGAGCCGGGGTCGACGAGCAGATCGACAGTGCCCTGCACGCACAGCACCGGCACCGTCAGCCGGCCGATGTCGCGCTGGACCTCGGCGATGGCGTCGAGAATCTCCGCGCCGGTGCGGGCGCGCACCTTGCCGAGATGCACCAGTGGGTCGTCGCGGTACGCGGCGACCACGGCGGGGTCTCGGCTGACCGCGTCAAGTCGCAGCGCCACCACCGGCAGGTTGGCCGCCACGCGGGAGAGCATCCTCCCCGTGCGCAGGGTTGCCGGCGACACCCCTTTCGGCGGGATCACGCTGGGTGACGACAGGACCAGCCCCGCCAGGGTGTCCTGGTGGTGCAGCGCGTACACCAGGGCGATGAGTCCGCCGAGGCTGTGGCCGAGCATGAACACCGGCGTCGGAGCCCCGACCAGGACGCGCCGCACGTAGGTGTCGAGGTCGGCGACCCAGTCGTCGAAACGTTCGACCGCGGCGCGACGGCCCCCCGAGAGGCCGTGTCCGCGGTGGTCGATGACGGCGACAAGCCAGCCGTCGCTCACCAGTCGCTGCGCCACGTGGGCGTAGCGGCCGCCGTGCTCGTTGATGCCGTGCGCGATGACCACCGAGCCGCGCGCGTCGCCATCGGGCAGCCATTCCCGATGCGCGATGGGGACACCGCGGACGCCGCTGAACGTTCCCCGACGCTGGCGCACCAGCGCATCGTCGCGGTTGGGGGCGGAGTTGTCCAATACCCTAGACGGGCGCGGTCACGGACGACGCGCTGCGCGCCTGACGCGGAGCCGACCGTCCGGTCCTGTCTGCCGTGCGGGGCAGGCCGCTGACCCGCAGGATGAGCTCGTCCTTGAGCCGGTCGGGGATGAACCGGGTCAGCGGGATGAGGATCCTGGCCTGGCGACCGACCGGGTAGCGCGCACGCGGACGCGGTGACAGCAGTGCATGCTCGACAGCCCGCGCCACCTCGAGGGGCTCGACGCCCGTCTCGTTCTCGTGGATCGCCGTCTTGGTGGCGATCTCGACGGCCGCGCCGTAGAGGTCGCGCAGCTGGGGTGGGGCATGCCGCAGCAGTTCGGAGCCGGCCTCGACCCCCTTGTTCCAGATCGGCGTCTTGACCGCCCCAGGCTCGAGCAGCGACACGCCGATACCCCACGGCCGCAGTTCGATGCGCAGCGCGTCGGCATTGTTGACGATCCCGGCGAGCCGCGAGTCGCGCACCGCGTCGCCGACGATCTCCGCCGCCCTGGCCACGTCCGCGCTGTCGGTGACGTCCAGGCGGAGCGGTGTCAGCCGGTTGCTGGCGTCGCGGCGCAACGCCTCGCCGTCCTCGGTGCGCCGAACGCCGGCGAAGACGCTCAGGCCAAGGGAGTCGAGATGGAGCGCGGTGGCGCGGCCAATCCCGGTCGATGCTCCCGAGACAACAACTGCGGTGTCGTTCATGCGGTGTCCTCCCTTCACTGTTGCCGGTCGGATTGTGGCCCCCGGCCCGGATCGCGGTCAAAGCCATTCCAGGAAACAAACAGGACCCGGACGCAACCGCGGCCGGCCCATGTGCAGATGACCGACAGTCCGATCGCGTGGCCCGGTCAGACGGGGGT
>CATPCA010000261.1 GCA_955652545.1 Candidatus Dormiibacterota bacterium | reverse complement strand
GAGGGCATCGAGAGTCGCGAGACTTCCCGCCAGGCGCCGATGCCCTACACCACAAGCACGCTCCAGCAGGACGCCAGCACGCGCCTGCGGCTCTCCCCGCGCCGGACCATGAGCATCGCCCAACAGCTGTACGAGGGTGTCGACCTGGGCAGCTCCGGGCCGGTTGGTCTGATCACCTACATGCGCACCGACTCGATGCGGGTCAGCGACGGCGCCAGGAGCCACGCAGCCGCGCACATCACCGACGCGTTCGGCAAGACGTACGTGCGCAGCGGTGCACCTCGCCAGCGCGCCGCAGTCGCCAACGTGCAGGACGCGCACGAAGCGATCCGCCCAACCGACGTGGCGCGCACCCCGGAGGCCATCCGTGAGCAGCTCGACCCCGCTCAATTCCGCCTCTACGACCTGGTCTGGCGCCGCTTCGTTGCCAGTCAGATGGCCGCGGCGCGCTTCCTCAACACCAGGGTGTCGCTGTCGGCCGGCGGCTACCAATTCCGGGCAACCGGCTCCGTCCTCCAGTTCGATGGGTTCCAGCGAGTCTGGAAGCGCGACGAGGAGAAGGACCGCGACGACAACAGCCTGCCCGCCCTGGAGCAGGGCGAGGGATTGCCGGTCGTCGAGTTCCGCCGCGAACAGCACTTCACCCAGCCGCCGCCACGGTATACGGAGGCCTCGCTCATCAAGGAGCTCGAGGAGCGCGGCATCGGTAGGCCGTCGACGTACGCGCCCACCATCGAGGTCATCGAGGAGCGCAACTATGTGCGCCAGGAGGAGCGCCGGCTGCATCCCACCGAGCTGGGCAAGACCGTCGACGGCGTGCTCCGCGAACACTTCCCCGAGATCGTCGACGTGGCCTTCACGGCCGAGATGGAGAAGCGCCTCGACGGCATCGAGGAGGGGACGCGGCAGTACGAGCCCACCGTGCGCGAGTGGTACGACCCGTTCGCGCTGACGCTCAGCAAGGCCGAGGCCAACATGGAGCGCGTCCGGGTCCCGGCGCGCGATACCGGCGAGGTGTGCCCGCAGTGCGGCGAGGGAACCCTGGTGATTCGCGAGGGCAAGTTCGGTGAGTTCACCGGCTGTTCGCGTTACCCGGACTGTGACTACATCAAGGATCGCAAGGCGGCGGCCGAGCCGACCGGTGAGGCGTGCCCGCTGTGCACCAAGCCGTTGGTGCTCAGGCAGGGACGGCGCGGCCCATTCGTGGGCTGCTCGGGATATCCGACGTGCCGGTTCATCAAGGGTGACGCGTCCGCTGCCGGCACCGAGGGCGACGCTGGGGCGTCGACCGAGACCCTGGGCGCGTGCCCCGACTGCGGCAAGCCGCTGGCGCGTCGCAGCGGTCGCCGCGGCAGCTTTGTGGGCTGCACCGGCTACCCGTCGTGCAAGTACATCCAGCCCGGCTCCAACCAGGCCGGCGGTGCGGCAGCGGCGTCGGTCGCCGAACCAACCGGCGAATCCTGTCCTGACTGCGGCAAGCCATTGGTGCAGCGCCAGGGCCGCTATGGGCCGTTCGTCAGCTGCTCCGGCTACCCGGGCTGCAAGTACCGGCCACCGCGGAAGGCAGCTCCGGAGAAGGCGGCCGCCAGGTGAGCGGCATCCACTCGACGACCATCGTGGCCGTCAAGCGCGGCGGCGAGGTGGCGATTGCCGGCGACGGCCAGGTGACCGTCGGCGACGTTGTGATGAAGCATCGCGCAGTCAAGGTGCGACGGCTCTTCAATGACCGCGTGGTGGTCGGTTTCGCGGGCAGCGTCGCCGACGCGTTCACACTTTTCGACAAGTTCGAGCAGCACCTCGAGAAGCACCAGGGCAACCTGCTCCGGGCCGCCGTCGGGCTGGCCAAGGAGTGGCGCACCGACAAGTTCCTGCGTCACCTGGAGGCCATGCTGATCGCCGCCGACGAGGAGCGGCTCCTCCTGCTCAGTGGCGAGGGCGAGATCATCGAGCCCGACGAGGACATCACCGCCATCGGCAGCGGCGGTCCTTTCGCACACGCCGCGGCGCGCGCACTCGTCGAGAACACCGACCTTCCCGCCGCCGAGGTGGCGCGCAAGGCGCTGGAGATCGCTGCCCGGCTGTGCATCTACACCAACGACAGCATCTCCGTGGAGACGCTCGCCACCCGACCGGTGCCGCCCTCGTGAGCGACCCGGTCCGCGGCAGCGAATCCGCTGCCGGGCAGGGTGCCCTGTTCACCACCACCGAGACGTCGCCACCTGCACAGTCGGGGCCGGCCGCCGACGCGGTGGAGAAGGGGCTGGCGCCAACTGGCGCAGCGCCGGCGCCCCCCGATGCAGCGCATCCTGCGGAGACGGAGGAGCTGCTTCCCGTCGAGATCGTGCGCCGCCTGGACGACTACATCATCGGCCAGCAGGCGGCCAAGCGCGCCGTGGCCATCGCGTTGCGCAACCGGGTGCGTCGTCAGCGCCTCAGCGACGAGATGCGCGAAGAGGTGCTGCCCAAGAACATCCTCATGATCGGCCCCACCGGTGTCGGCAAGACGGAGATCGCGCGGCGGCTGGCCCGGCTGACCAACTCGCCGTTCCTCAAGGTCGAGGCCACCAAGTTCACCGAGGTGGGATACGTCGGTCGCGACGTCGAGTCCATCGTCCGCGACCTCCTCGAGCAGACCATCACCGAGGTGCACAACGGCCGCATCGCCGAGGTCGAGGATCGCGCTCGCGACGCCGCCACGGCCCGCATCCTGGACACTCTCGTCGACGCCGAGGAGAGAGCCCAACCTCGCGAGCCCGCGGCCGATACCGCTGAGGCTCCGGCCGGAGCCGGCGAAGGAGACCTGGCTCGACAGCGCCGGCGTCGCACCCTACGCCGGCGTTTGGAACGCAAGCTCGAGGCCAAACATCTCGAGGACAAGCTGATCGAGGTCGAGGTGGAGGAACCGTTCCAACCCGCATTCGAAGGCTTCGCCGGCACCGGGCTCGAGGAGGTGGGCACGTCGCTGTCGGACTTCTTCTCGCAGATGGCTCCGCCCCGCAAGCGCACCAAGCGGATGACCGTCGCCGACGCGCGCAGCGCGCTGGTCGAGGAGGAGACGGACCGTCTCATCGACATGGACCGCGTCTACGACGAGGCCATCCGAGAGGTCGAGGACCACGGCATCGTCTTCGTCGACGAGGTCGACAAGATCTGCGGTCAGCACAGTGAGCACGGCCCGGACGTCAGCGGCGAGGGCGTACAGCGCGACCTTCTGCCCCTGCTCGAGGGCTCGACGGTCAGCACCAGGTACGGCCCGGTGCACACCGATCACCTTCTGTTCATCGCCGCTGGGGCTTTCACGATGTCGCGGCCCAATGACCTGATCCCGGAGATGCAGGGCCGGTTCCCGATCCGCGTCGAGCTGAACAGCCTGACACAGGCCGACCTCGAGCGCATCCTCGTGGAGCCGAGCAACGCCCTGACCAAGCAGTACACAGCCCTGCTCGGCACCGAAGGCGTCGAGCTGCGCTTTCTGCCCGACGGCATCACCGAGATCGCCCATCAGGCGCACGCTGTCAACGAACAGGACGAGAACATCGGCGCCCGGCGCCTGTTCACCATCCTCGAGAAGGTGCTCGAGGAGATCTCCTTCCGGGCCGAGGACTTCACCACCACACCGGTCGAGGTCAACGCCGACTACGTGAGCTCGCGCCTGGCCGACCTGGTGCGCAACGACGACCTGCGCAAGTACGTTCTCTAACAGGGAGGGCAGATCCCTCCCTCTCGGAAAGGCGGACGTCACCGCCTTTCCAAACCCTCCTTCGGCGCCACTTGGCGCCGGACGCTAAGGGAGGGCAGATCCCAGCACACTGTACCGGGCTGATTGACAGCCGCTGCTAGACTTGGCTCATCACACACGCCTCGGCGAGGCCGGTTCACGGGTGCCCCAGAGTGGGGTCGTGACCGGCGGATGACCCGCGGCGGAGGAACACACCAACCCGAGGAGGCACGCCCATGCCGGCGACGACCCTCCGCCAGCTGCTCGAGGCCGGAGTCCACTTCGGCCACCAGACCAGCCGGTGGAACCCCCAGATGCGCCCGTACATCTTCACGGCGCGCAACGGTATTCACATCATCGACCTGCAGCAGACGCAGAGACGCCTGGACGAGGCCAGCGCGTTCCTGCGGCAGCTTGTGGCCGATGGCGAGAAGGTGCTCTTCGTGGGCACCAAGAAGCAGGCGCAGGACGCCATCAAGGAAGCCTGCGACCGCAGCGGCCAGTACTACGTGACCCATCGCTGGATGGGCGGCATGCTGACCAACTTCCCGGTCATCCAGCGGCGCCTCAAGCGCCTGCTCGAACTGCGCACCATGCAGGAGAAGGGCGACTTCGAGCGCATGAGCACCAAAGAGGCCAACGTGCATCGCGACGACCTCGATCGGCTCGAGGCCAACTTTGCCGGCATGGTCAACATGAAGCGGGTTCCCGGGGCGCTGTTCGTCATCGACTGCAAGAAGGAGCGCCTCGCGGTCAGCGAGGCCAACAAGCTGGGCATCCCGATCGTGGCCATCGTGGACACCAATTGCGATCCCAACGAGATCCAGCACGTCATCCCGGGCAATGACGACGCCATTCGGTCCTGCAAGCTGATCGTGAACGTGCTCACCGATGCGATCCTCGAGGGCCAGCAGCTGCTCGGCGAACGCGAGCTCCGCGAGCAGGAAGAGACAGCCCAGCGCGAGCGCCAGGAGCGTGAGGCCGCCGAGAAGGCTGCCGCCGTCGCAGCGGCGGAGACTGACAATGAGGAGGGCACCCCGGAGGTGGCCGTCGAGGAATTCGCGACCGCCGGTGCCGACACGGAGGCACAGTGATGGCTGAGATCACAGCTGCGCAGGTGAAGGAACTGCGCGAGCTCACCGGGGTGGGCATGATGGACTGCAAACGCGCGCTCAATGAAACCGGCGGTGACATCGAGAAGGCCAAGGACTGGCTGCGCGCCAAGGGACTGGCCCGCGCCGCCGACAAGGCAGGACGCTCCACCAACGAGGGCATCGTCGAGGCGTACGTGCACGACGGGGGAGTATCCGGGCAGAAGCTCGGTGTGCTCGTCGAGGTGAACTGCGAGTCCGACTTTGTCGCCAAGACGGATGACTTCAAACAACTCGCCAGGGAGATCGCCCTCCAGGTGGCGGGTCGCGCACCGCTGTACATCCGCCGCGAGGACGTTCCTCCAGTGATCGTCGAGCGCGAGCGGGCGGTTTTCCAGACGCAGGTCGCCGACAAGCCGGCCAACATGCAGGAGAAGATCATCGAGGGCAAGCTCGGCGCCTACTTCGCGGAGATCTGCCTGCTCGAGCAACCGTACGTGCGCGATGAGAAGGGCAAGAAGAAGGTCAACCAGCTGATCGGCGATGCTGTGGCCAAACTTGGCGAGAACATCACGGTTGCGCGCTTCGCCCGCTTCCAGGTAGGTGAGACCGCCGCAGTGATCGGCAGCAGCACCCCTGTGACGGGGGACGGCGCCGCGCCGTCGCCGAACTGATCGAGAGCGCCGAAACCACAGCCGTGGTCGGAACCTCGATCGCCGCCGCCGACGACAGAGCCCCCATCTACTCACGGATCATTCTCAAGCTGAGCGGGGAGGCCCTGCTCGGCGAACAGTCCAACTCCGGCATCCACCACGGCACCGTCCGCCGCATCGCCGAGGAGATCGGCAAGGTCCACGCACGTGGCGTCGAGGTCGCCGTGGTCATCGGTGGCGGCAACATCGTCCGCGGTGTCGAGGCGAGCACCCAGGGGCTGGACCGCGTCGCCGCCGACTACATGGGCATGCTCGCCACCGTCATCAACGCGCTCGCGCTCCAGGACGCGCTCGAAAGGCTGGACCTCCAGACACGGGTGCAGTCGGCGATCGCCATGCAGCAGGTGGCAGAACCATTCATCCCGCGGCGCGCCATCCGCCACCTCGAGAAGGGTCGGGTCGTGATCCTCGCTGCGGGCACCGGCAACCCGTTCTTCACCACCGACACCACCGCTGCGCTGCGGGCTGCCGAGATCGGCGCGAATGTGCTGCTCAAAGCGACCAAGGTGGATGGCGTCTACACCGCCGACCCGTTCAAGGACCCGTCCGCGGTGCAGCTGCACCACCTGTCCTACATGGAAGTGCTCAATCGCCACCTCGAGGTGATGGACAACACCGCGCTGACGCTGTGCATGGACAACGGCACGCCGATCATTGTGTTCAACCTGCTCGCTGAAGGCAGCATCGACCGCGTCGTCCTGGGGGAGGACATCGGCACCCGCGTCGACGCGCAGGGGGATGGCAGATGAGTGATCGCACCCGTTCTGAGGACTCCCAGGCGCAGATCCAGGAGCGCCTCGTCGACGCCGAGGTGCGCATGGAGAAGAGCCTCGAGGCGCTGCACAAGGACCTCGGCGGAGTGCGCACCGGCCGGGCGACGCCGTCGCTGATCGACCGAGTCCAGGTCGACTACTACGGTGCGCCGACACCGCTGCAGAGCATTGCCGGAATCACGGCGCCCGAGGCGAGGCTGCTGCTGATCCAGCCCTACGATCGGACCTCGATCGGCGCCATCGAGAAGGCGCTGCAGAAGAGTGAGCTCGGGCTCAACCCCAGCAACGACGGCCAGGTGATCCGCATCGCCATCCCGCCACTCACCGAGGATCGGCGCCGTGAGTTCGCCAAGCTCGTCAAACAGAAGGCGGAGGAGGCACGCATCGCGGTGCGGAACATCCGCCGCGACGAGGTGGACCACCTTCGCAAACTCGAGAAGGAAGGTCACGTCAGCAAAGACGAGATCGAACGGAACATCGCCGAGGTGCAACACATCACGGACGGTTTCGTGGGCAAAGTTGACGATCTCGCGCAGAAGAAGGAGGCTGAGATCCTCGAGGTCTGATCCTCGAGCAGTCGCATTCGCGAAACCGCCCCTGTCGACAAGGCGTTCAGTACCCAGACATGCAGCGACCGCCACAGCCAGCCGCCATCCCCGAGCCGTCCAACCCGGAGCTGCCGCGTCACATCGGCATCATCATGGACGGCAATGGCCGCTGGGCGCACCGACGCCACCTGCCCAGGGTGGCCGGCCATCGCGCCGGCGTTCGCGCGATCCGGCCCGTCATGGAAGCCTGTCACGACGCCGGCGTGCACATCCTCACCCTGTACGCCTTCAGCACCGAGAACTGGTCGCGCCCCCGCCACGAGGTGACCGCGCTGATGCAGTTGTTCGGCGATACCCTTGACTCCGAGGTGAGCCAGATGCATGCGGAGGGCATCCAGGTCCGCACCATCGGCGATCGCTCCAAGCTGAGCGGACGCCTCCAGGAGAAGGTTCGCCGTGCTGAGGAGCTGACCAGCGCCAACACCCGGGCGATCCTCAACGTGGCCATCAACTACGGCGGTCGCCACGAGATCGTCGCCGCCGTTCGCGACCTCGCCGCTCGCGGAGTCGACCTCAGCAACCTCGACACGGAGACGCTCAGCGGTGCCCTCTACACCGCCGGCCTGCCCGACCCCGACCTGATCATCCGCACCGCGGGGGAGATGCGCATCAGCAACTTCATGCTCTGGCAGGCGGCCTACGCCGAGATCTTCGTCACCGAGACGCTCTGGCCTGATTTCGGGCCGATCGACATCGAGGGCGCCCTGGCCGCCTACGCCCGCCGTGACCGCCGGTTCGGAGCTGCTCCGCAGGGATCTCCGAGCGTGGAGGAGGCGCTGCGAGCGCCGGCCACACTCTGAGCGGACACGCGATCACCGGAGGCACGGATAGCGGCTTCGAGGCCGCCCCTCGCGCCGCCCGCCCATCGACGGTGACAGTGCGCGTGCTCTCGGGCGTCCTCCTCCTCCTCCTCGCCGCCGGGGCGATCGCAGCCGGGGGCAACCTGTTCGTGGCGGTGGTCGCCGCGGCCTCAGCAGTCGGGGCCTGGGAGTTCGCCGGCCTGGCTGGGAGGTTGGATGCCCGCCCGCCGCTGTGGTTGCTCCTCCCGCTCACGGTGTGGCTGGCGATCCGTTTTGCGGTGCCCGGTTCGCCGCCGGCTCTCGACATCGGGCTGGGCGCAGTCTTGGTGGCAGGCAGCATCGGCCTGGTCGTCGGCGGTACGTCGTGGCGAGGCTGGATGGCCGCCGTCGCCGGGGGGGTGTACATCGGGTTCTCCCTCGGCTTCTTCGTCGCGCTGCTCGACTGGCGTCCGCACGACCATGGGTTCGGGGTCGGCGCCGTGGCAGTGGCCCTGGCCGCGGTGATCGTCTGCGACACCGGGGCATACGTCGCCGGGAGCACCCTCGGGAGGCACCGGTTCTTCCCCCAGCTCTCACCTCGGAAGTCGATCGAGGGTGCGGTTGCCGGCCTGCTCGGTGCCATCGTCATCGCGGCAGTGCTCGCCCGTGTCCTGCTCGGTATCTCGCCGTGGCTGGGCGT
>CATPCA010000260.1 GCA_955652545.1 Candidatus Dormiibacterota bacterium | reverse complement strand
GCGCTGAGTGAATGTAGGCTAGCGCGGCGATGGACGGCCCCCGCGGTCTCGATCTCGACGCACTCGGTCGGTTCCTGGCTGACCGGGTCGGGGGCCTCGCCGGCCCGCTGGCCGCTGACGTGATCGCGGGCGGACGCTCCAACCTCACCTACGCGGTCACTGACGGTTCGCGGCGCTGGGTGGTCCGGCGGCCACCCTTGGCGCACGTGCTGCCAACCGCGCATGACATGGCACGCGAGTGGCGCGTGATGAGCGCGCTGCAGGGAACCGGCATCCCCGTGCCGGGCACGGTGGCCCTCTGCGACGACGCGTCGGTGATCGGCGCGCCCTTCTACGTCATGGATTTCGTCGACGGGCAGGTGGTGCGCGAGCGGCTGCCCTCTGCCTGGCCCGACACGCATGGCACGCGGCAGTCGATGTCGGCCGCGCTGGTCAACGTGTTGCTCGCGCTGCACGCTGTCGAGCCGGACAGCGTCGGCCTCGCCGACTTCGGACACCCTGCCGGATTTCTTGAACGCCAGGTGCGTCGCTGGTGGCAGCAGTGGGAGGCGTCCAAGACGCGCGAGCTGCCCGCCATCGAGGAGCTGCACACCAGGCTGCTCGCCGCCATCCCCGAGCAGTCCCCCGCGGGCATCGTGCACGGGGACTACCGCTTCGACAACGTCATCTTTGCCCCCGACGACCCGGGCCAGATCGCTGCCGTTGTGGACTGGGAGATGAGCACGATCGGGGACCCGCTCTGCGATCTCGGGCTCCTGGTCGTGTACTGGGTCGACGATCCCGACGACCCCGCGGCGGGTGTCCACCCAGGAGCTCGCGGCAACCTCGGTGCCGGCTTCCTGACGCGCGACGAGGTGATCGCCGCGTACGCGGCGCGGAGTGCGCGCGACCTTGGCGCGCTCGAGTGGTACATCGCGCTCGGCCACTACAAGCTGGCGATCATCGCGGAGGGCATCCATGCCCGCTTCCTCATGGGCATGACGGTGGGGGAGGGCTTCGAAACCATGGGGCCGTCAGTCCCGCTGCTCGTCGACCGCGCCCTGGAGCGAGCCGGGGCGTCGGGGCTGGCCGGCCTCTCAGAGGGCCGCTGACCGCTCTACTTGTTGAGGCAGCTCTGTACGGCGGCTCTGTAGGCCGTACCGGACGGGTCGGTGGTGCTGTTCTCGTTGAGCTGCGCCTGGATGATGCATCGCTGCAAGCCGTTTGCGATCGCGGACTGGTTGCGCAGTTGCTTGGTGACATCGAACGACAACCAGCTGATGACTGCCTGCGCGATCACCACCACGAGGATCACGCCCAACAGCACGACCAGGTTGCTCGGCCGCGGCCGGCCGCTGGTGCGGGCCACCTGGTCGCCATCCGTGGCGTCGAGCGGCTCGTCCTCGACGATTTCGTCCGACATGGCGGCATGTTCGACCACTGCAGTGGACGTGCCGGCCTGATCGGCGGGCGCGGCGATCTCACTGTCGCCGTCCGCTCGCTCCCACTTGGTCATGCGATGCTGACCTCGTCGAGGAGGTACACGTCCTGGACGGCGTGGAGGAGATCGATTCCGTCGGCCATCGGGCGCTGAAACGCCTTGCGCCCGGTGATCAACCCGGTGCCGCCGGCGCGCTTGTTGATGACCGCCGTGCGCACCGCATCGGCGAGGTCGCCGGCGCCCTTGGACTCTCCGCCGCTGTTGATCAGCGGCGAGCGTCCGGCGAAGCAGTTGAGCAGCTGGTACCTGGTCAGGTCGATGGGGTTGTCGGTGGTCAACCTGTCGTAGACAGCGGGATTGGTCTTGCCGAAGCCGATGGTGGTGAACCCGCCGTTGTTGGTGGGCAGCTTCTGCTTGATGATGTCCGCCTGGATGGTGACGCCCAGGTGGTTGGCCTGCCCCGTGAGGTCGGCGGCCGTGTGGAAGTCGACACCGTCCTTCTTGAACGCGTCGTTGCGCAGATAGCACCAGAGAACCGTCGCCATGCCCAGCTCATGAGCCTCATGGAACGCCTCGGTGACCTCCTGCAGCTGCCGCATGGACTGCTCGGAGCCGAAGTAGATGGTGGCGCCGACGGCGACCGCCCCCAGCTCCCAGGCCTGCTGCACGTCGCCGAACATCACCTGGTCGAAGCGATTGGGATAGGTGAGCAGCTCGTTGTGGTTGAGCTTGAGGATGAACGGGATGCGATGCGCCCAGCGGCGCGCCACCGAGCCGAGCACGCCGAACGTCGAGGCCACGGCGTTGCAGCCGCCCTCGACCGCCAGCTCGACGATCTTCTCGCCATCGAAGTACGCCGGGTTGGCGGCGAAGGAGGCGCCCGCCGAGTGCTCGATGCCCTGGTCGACGGGGAGGATCGAGAGGTACCCGGTGCCCGCCAGCCGGCCGTGGTCGAAGAGGGCCTGCAGACTGCGGAGCACACGAACGTTGCGATCGCTGGGGGTGAGGACACGGTCGACGAAGTCCGGGCCGGGCAGGTGGAGCATCTCCCTGGACACCGTCTCGCAGCGGTGCTCGAGCAAGGTGCGCGCCTCCTCTCCGAGGAGGCTCTCGATCCTGCCGAGAGAGGTCGCGGTCGCGGTGGCCATGGTCCTGTCACTCCGAATGTGTCGCCGGTCGCTCTCTCAGTTTGGACGATACGCCGATCGATCTGCCCGCCCAGGCCGCAGGACCGACCCCTACTCGGATACGTTTAGGGCGCCCATGGACCTCCTCCGTATTGCCGGACCGCGACCCCTGCACGGCACCGTGTCGATCTCGGGGAGCAAGAACGCCGCCCTGCCGGTCATGGCCGCCGCGCTGCTCACCGACCAGCCGCTGGAGTTGCGCAACGTCCCAGATATCGAGGACATCGAGGCCATGGCGGCGATGCTGCGCCACCTCGGCGTCCGCGTGGATCGGCTCTCCGCGTCATCGTGGCGGCTGCATGCCGTCAAGGTCTCCTCGAGGGAGATCGGCGCCGAGCTGACCCGGCGGATGCGTGGGTCCTTCCTCCTGTTCGGTGCGCTGATCGCACGTGCCGGCGAGGCCGCCATCGCGCGGCCGGGCGGCGACGACATCGGCATGCGACGCGTCGAACAGCACCTCGAGGGCCTCCGACTGATGGGCGCCGACGTCGACGAGCTGACCGACATGTACACGGCG
>CATPCA010000259.1 GCA_955652545.1 Candidatus Dormiibacterota bacterium | reverse complement strand
GGCGGACGCCGAACAGCTGCGCCCGGTGCTCGCGGCCACGCGCTCGCTCGAGGTGCTCGTCGACGACCTGCGCACGCTCGCGCTGGCCGAGGCCGGCGCGCTGCAGCTGCACAAGGAACAGATCGACGTCGGCATCCTCGTGGAGGACACCTTCAGCGCCTTCCGCGAGGCCGCCGCGGTGCAGCGCGTCCAGCTCAGCGCCCACATCGACCCCGCCGGCCTCACGGTGGACGCCGACTCGGTCAGGTTGCGGAGTGTGCTCGCCAACCTGGTTGGCAACGCGCTGCGACACACTCAGGCAGGTGGCACGGTGCGAATCGCTGCTGGACGGGCTGGTCCGGACGTGCGGATCACGGTGCACGACACCGGTGATGGCATCCCCGCCGACCTGCTGCCCCGCGTGTTCGATCGTTTCGTCAAGGGCACCGACTCGGCCGGATCAGGACTGGGACTGTCGATCGTGCGCGATATCGTCGAAGCGCACGGGGGCGCCGTGACCGCGCTGAGCCAGGAAGGTGCCGGCACGGAGGTGGCGCTGACGATTCCGTCGCCCTAGGAGGCGTCAGCCCCGAGCCCGCGGCGGGCCGCGATCCTGTCCAGGTGCCAGTCGGCGCTGCCGAGGAGGTGTCCCGACGCCACCGCGCGTCGCAGCAGCAGGTGACAGTCATGCTCCCAGGTGAAGCCGGTGCCGCCGTGCACCTGCAGAGACGCCGTCGTGGTTCGCCACGCACCCTGCGTCGCCGCCACCTTGGCGACGGATGCCGCAAAGGGAAGGGACTCGGCGTCGTTGTCCGCGGTCCAGGCGGCGCAGAGAACGGCGGAGCGCGCACTCTCGACGTCGATCAGCATGTCGGCGCAGCGGTGCGACACAGCCTGGTACACACCGATCGGCCGGCCGAACTGCTGACGGGTGCGCGCATGCTCGACGGCGAGATCCATCGCGCGGTTGGCCACGCCGACCAATTCCGCGCTGAGTGCCACCTCGACGCGGTCGACGGCAGCATCGACGCCCCCGCGCAGTTCATCAGCAGCCCCGATGGTCACCCGCGTCAGCCGCCGCGTGATGTCGACGCCGTCCGTCTTCTCGAAGGTACAGTCGCCGGCGGCGACGACCGCCGCCCGCCCCGGTCCGACCAGCACCAGCGCTGCGGCACCCTCGGCGTCGTAGGCGAGTGCGCCGCCGTCGGGTTGCCACGTCCCCAGCGCCCCGCGCGCCTCTCCACTTGCGAACCCGGGCAACCAGTGTCGCCGCTGCTCGTCATCGCCGGCAGCGGCGACGAGCACGGCCGCCGCCGCGTTGCCGAAGAAGGCTGACGGCGCCAGCGCGCGGCCGAGGCCCTCGCACACCAGCGTCAGCTCGACGGTGCCCAGCCCCTGGCCGCCGTGCTCCTCGGACACCGCCACCCCGGTCCAACCCGCCGCGACGAGCTCGCGCCACAGCGCCGAATCATCGGCCTTGCCGGAGCCGTAACTGCGGGCCGACGCGGAGTCCCAGCGCGACCGGCAGAGCTCGTCGATGGCGTCACGGACCGCGCGCTGGTCGTCGGTGAGGTCGAAACGCATCCGGTGTCCTCAGCGCATCCGCGGGAGGTTGAGCACACGTTCGGCGAGGATGTTGCGCTGGATCTCCGACGTGCCTCCCTCGATCGAGTTGGCGCGGGCGCGCAGCATCGAGTGCGTCCACACCGGGTCGGTGACCAGAGCCGTAGCCCCGAGGACGTCCATGGCCAGCTCGCCGATGCGCTGGTTGATGTCCGCCCACTGAATCTTGGCCATCGAGCCCTCCGGCCCGGGCACGCCGTGCTCGATGACCCGCGACAGTCCGCGGTAGCCGTTGAGGCGCATCGTCTCGGTGGCCACCACCAGCGCGCTCAGCCGGCGACTCAGGGTGACGTCGTGCTGTCCACCGCGTTCGCGGATCAGCTCGGCGAGCTCGTCGAGCTTGATCTGGATGGCGAGCGCTGACGCCGCACTGAGGCCGGCGCGCTCGAACATCAGCGTGGTGATGGCGACCTTCCAGCCGTCGCCGACGGAGCCGACGACGTTCTCGTCGGGCACCACCGCACCGCTGAGGAAGATCTCATTGAACTCGGAATCGCCGGTGGCCTGGCGTAGCGGCCGCACCTCGACGCCGGGCTGCTTCATGTCGCAGATGAAGAACGTGAGATTGCGATGACGGTCATCGCCGCCGGTCTTGGCGAGCAACATGCACCACTTGGCTCGGTGCGCGTACGAGGTCCACACCTTCTGGCCGGTGACGGTCCAGCCGCCATCGTCGCGCACCGCCTGCGTGGTCAGCGCAGCCAGGTCGCTGCCGGCATTCGGTTCGCTGAACCCCTGGCACCAGATCTCCTCACCGCTGAGGATCGGCGCCAGGAAACGGGCGCGCTGCGCGTCGGTCCCGTGGTTGATGATCACCGGGCCGCCCATCACCAGCCCGATGATGTTGGCCGGCGAGGGCGCCCGAGCGCGCACCAGCTCCTCGTTGAAGATCGCCTGCTCCATCAGCGTCGCGCCCCGCCCGCCGTGCTCGCGCGGCCAGGAGATGCCGGAGTACCCGGCGTCGAAGAGCGTCCGCTGCCAGCGCAGCCGGTGTTCGAGAGATCCCTCGGTGTCGGCGGGTTCCACTCCCGGGTGGTTGGCGACGAGCCACTTGCGAAGCTCGTCGCGGAACGCCACCTCGGCGGGCGTCAGGCTCAGGTCCACGGCGCCGCAGCGTACCTCATGGCCAGCGCACGGCTCAGGGCGAAACCGCGACAAGGTGTCGCAGCGCCTTGCGATCCAGCTTGCCCACGCTGGTCAGCGGCACGCTGTCGACAAGCCGTATCTCGCGCGGGTACTTGGTCGGCGCCAGGTGAGTGCGCGCAAATGCGACCAGGTCGTCCACGTCCACGGTCGCACCGGGACGCAGGCTGATGAAGGCGACCACCTCCTCACCCAGCCGCTGGTCGGGTCTGCCCACAACGCCGGCCATGGCGACCTGTGGGTGGGAGAGCAACACGTCCTCGACGTCTCGCGGAAAGACGTTGAAGCCGCCGCGCAGGATGAGGTCCTTCTTGCGGTCGACGACGTACAGGTAGCCATCGGAGTCGACGTGGCCGATGTCGCCGGTGTGCAGCCAGCCACCGCGAAGCACGGTGGCCGTCTCCTCAGCCGCATTCCAGTATCCCGCCATGACGAACGGGCTGCGCACACAGATCTCACCATCCTCGCCGACGGCCAGCGCTGAGTCGTCGTCGCCCACGATCTGCACGGTGCACCCGGCGATGGGGACGCCGACACTGCCGAGCTTGCGTCGCCCCGGCGGTGTGGACGAGATCACCGCGGACGTCTCGGTGCAGCCATAACCCTCGAGGATCTCGGCGGATGGCACGCGGCGTTCGAACTCGCGGAGCACATCCATCGACAGCGGAGCCGCGCCGCTGCTGACATACCTGAGCGAGCTGAGGTCGGCGTCCTCGAGCGGTTCGCCCAGCAGCATCTGGACCATCGCCGGCACCAGCGCGGAGCGCTGTGCCCGCCACTGCTGCGCCAATGACACCCACTCGCTGGGGCTGAACCAGCGCTGCACGATGGCCAGCCCAGGTTCGACGGCGTGCATCCCGACCACGGTCACGATCATCCCGTACGCATGCGACAGCGGCAGTGGCACCAGCATGCGGGTCAGATCGGGAACGTACGACGTGTCCCACGCGCTCTTGGCGCAGGACCAGAGGTTGTCGTGGCTCAGCGCCACGCCCTTGGCACGGCCGGTGGTGCCACCGGTGTACATCAACGCCGCGAGCTGCCGGTCATCGCGCTCGACGCGCGGGCGCTCCTCAGCTCTCTCGAGGTCGCTGAAGTCGAGCAGGCGTGGGCCGGCTGCCGCGCCGTTCGGTGCTGCGTGCACACCAGCGACGACAACGTGGTGGACGGCGCCTGCGCCTTCGGCGGCAACCAGGACGGTCGCCAGCAGCTCGCCGGTGGTGACCACGGCGACCGCGCCAGAGTCGACGAGGATGTGGTGCAGCTCGGCGGGCGCGACCAGGAACACGACCGGGGTGACGACCGCACCGGCGCGCCACAGCGCGTTGTAGGTGATCAGCACCTCGGGACAGTTCGCCATCAGCACCACAACGCGGTCGCCGGGTGTCACACCGAGGTCAGCGAGCCCACCCGCAACGCGCCGGGCCCGTTCGGCCATCTCGGCTGATCGGAAGGTGCGCTCCTCGAACACGAGTGCGTCGTGGTCACCGAGCCGCTCCTGCGTGCTCTCGGCCAGCATCGCGAGGTTGTGCGACTCAGCCACGCGCGTCCTCGGGCGGCGCTCCGGTCGCGTCCGGCGCCGCGTGGCGGCCGAACGGTCCCGCGTCGGGGAGCACCACCTGCGTGCACCGGCTGGTCGCAAGCAGGCGGTCGTCGACGCCGCGCATCTCCGCCGAGCAGAACACCACCCGCCGGGTGCGGCGGATGACCGCTCCCACAGCACGGAGAAGCTCAGGGCGGGACACGCGCAGGAACTCGACGCGCAGGTCCGCGGTGAGGAACACCTCGTCATTGTTGAGCACTGTCCAGCACGCGCCGCCCATCGCCGAGTCGAGCAGCGCTGTGACCAGCCCACCGTGCACCACCGGCCCGTCGGCGGTGGGAAAGCAGTAATCGGCCGACGCCTGCCATTCGATCGTCGTCGCGCCGGGCTGCCAGTCGGTGCGACGGTAGTCGAGCGTGCGCCACACATGTGGGCCCGCGAGGTCGCTCGATCCCCAGGCGCGCGGGTCGTGGAAGCGGTCGCCCGGACTGATCCCCTCGCTCATCCGCGGGTGTTCAACTGCGCAGCGCCGCCGCGAAAATGCCGGGAACGCGCCGGAGCGAGCGGTCTGCCTCGAACCGGGTCAGCCGTTCACTCACCACGTGTGCGTGCCGGTGGTTCACGAACCACGGCGGTGTCGGCAGCAGCGTCGTCCGCCCGTGGGCGAGGCTGCGCGGGTACGGGTGGAACGGCGCTCGCACGACGCTCTTCTCGGGCCTGTCGAAGAGCAGGCTGTTGTGGACCACTCCAACCCCACTCTGGATATCGTCGACCGTGTGACCGGGGAATGCGCCCCAACTCGCCTGGGCGAGAAGGAAGCCCACGCCGGTCCACGCGTTGACTCCGATGCAGCCGTAGCGAAGCCTGGCGATGGCGCGGTCCAGCGCGGGGGCGTGCAACCGCGCGGTGGTGGGGTGGATGATGATGTTGGCGCCGAGGGTCCCCCACAGCGTGTCGTTGCAGAAATCCACGGCACGCTCGAGGAAGTCGTCGACGTCCTCGGCGCTGAGGCTGGTGGCGGTGAGCACGCCGGCGAATGCCTCTGTGCGGAAGCAGGGCTGCGCTGCGTCGGCACTGTCGAGACCGGTGATGAGTGTTGCCGGTGCTGTGTCGTCGCCGCCGAGCGGCTGCGCGCGGGGGTGGGCGCCCGCCATCGCCTGCTGACGCTGACCGGCCCCAGGGTAGTAGGCCGTTCGGTGTGGAGCTTTCGACATCGCCGTGGCCACCTCGCGCAGCAGTGGTTCGCTGAGGGTCCAGCCGTCGTGGGTGATGACCACCTGCGCGGCGATGCAGTTGAACCCCGCGTTGTGCAGCTTCTGGGTGGCGATGTGAGCCGCCTGGAAGCGGACATCACGCGGCGACCACGGTCCTGGCACCACGATGGTGGGGCTGACGTTACCCAGCTCGCTGGTCATCCGCTTGGTGCTGACCGGCTCGCCGCGCGCTTTGCGCGCGGCGCCTTCCTCGCCGCTTCCGAACACGATGGCGTCGTGGGTGCGGCTGCTGCCGGTGATGTGGATCTCGTCGATGTCCGGGTGCCGGGTCAGGTGTTCGCCGGTGCCAGGCCCGCCATACGCGAACCTGACAAATCCCGCGGCGACGAGGTCGGCGAAGATGTCCTCGAAGATCGGACCGAGGTATTCGTTGACGGGGTTCATCTTGAGCAGGCACACGCGGCCTTCCGCGAAGAGCTTGTAGAGCACGTCGAGTGGCGGGATGCTCGCGATGTTCCCCGCCCCCAGCACCAGGGCCACCGCACCCCGGGGGTCACGCTGCTTGTAGAACACCGCCATGGTCTGCGGAAGGTTGCTCGCGCTCACTCCGCGCTGCATCCAGACCTCTGCGCCGACGCCGCTGAGGAGGAGCCTGTCCCAGGCGCTCTGCGGAAAGACGTCGACAACGACCTGCCCGTCAGCGCGGGTGTGGACGCTGCCCGGCCGGAGATGCGGCGTGCCTGTCTGCGATACGGCGGTGAGTGTCTCGATCAGCCGGTTGATGCCGAACAGGAGCGCCCACGGCCCCGATGTCCACTCCTCTCCCGCCAGCTGGGACCGCGTTTCCAACCCCTTGGCGCCGCAGGCAGCCCGCACCCAGCGATCGGCCTGCGCGGCCGTGTTCGCGGCGAGGGTGCGCAGGTGCTCGATCTTGCTCGCCACCGGCAGCCGCGCCCAGCCGTCCTTGCCCGCCGTGAGCGCCGCCACGTCCTCCTCCATGGCTGATCGGCGATCGGACTGGGACCGTGCCTGGGCCGGTGTCTGCATGTGAGTGCTCACATCGCTCTCCTCATCATCCGGGCTCAGACAATACCGGAGGCAGCCGGTGAATTCCCTAGCGGATCAGCGAAACGGCACTCCGCGCCGGCTCGGACATCGACGGGTTGAGCTGGTAGAAGGCCCAGATCCCGCGCTTGAAGCTGGTCACGAGCCCGGCGTCCCTGAGCTTGGCGAGATGATGACTGATGGTCGGCTGGCCGAGGTCGAACGCGGCGGTGAAGTCGCAGACACAGACGGGCTCGGACGCGGCCGCCAGGATGTGCACCATCTGGATGCGGGTCGGGTCGGCAAGCGCCCTGTGGACGCCGGCGAGCTCGGCAGCACGCTCATCAGGCAGCGGTTGCGCCACCGCCTGGCAGCAACCCTTGACCCGCTCCGGGACAGTGACGTTCTCGCTGAGGCTCACAGCCACCGGCGTCACGGCTTGCGCCGCTCCATGAACACCACGTCGCGCCAATTCCCGGCGACCCGGCCGAGGCGCTCGCGAACCCCGACGATGCGAAAGCCGCAACGCTGGTGCAGCTCGATGCTGACCGCGTTCTCGGGAAAGATCCCGGTCTGGATCGTCCAGATGTCAGCGGCATCCGCGCTGCGGATCACCGCCTCGAGCAACTGCCGCCCGACACCCTCGCCGCGGGCATCGTCACTGACGTAGACGCTGTCCTCGGCCACGCCGGCATAGGCGCAGCGGTCGGACACCGGCGCCAGGGCGACCCATCCGACCACCCTGCTGCCCCGACGCGCGACGAAGCGGTGGCCGACGAGGTGGGACGCGTCCCAGCGCTCCCAATCGGGCGACTCGGTCTCGAAGGTCGCGTTCCCGGTGGCAATGCCCGCGGCGTAGATCTCGCGGACAGCGGGCCAGTCATCGGGGCGCATCGAGTCGATGTCGACCGCCGTCGCCGGCTGATGGGCCAGGTTCATGCCCACAAGTATACCCATTGACAGATGTCGATGGAAGCCGCTAGCATCGCCCGCAGAGATCGATATCCGTCGATAGGAGGCTTGAACGATGCCCTGTGACTGCCCGTGTGGAACCTGCCCGTGCGGATGTGGGTGCTGCTGACGTGTCGCGAGTGCAGCTTGCTTTGAACGTCGGCGACCTCGACGCAGCCGTGCTCTTCTACGAGAAGCTGTTCGCGGTGGC
>CATPCA010000258.1 GCA_955652545.1 Candidatus Dormiibacterota bacterium | reverse complement strand
GCGCAGCCCTCGGTAGCAGCGCCCGCCCCGAGCGCGGCCCCCGCGAGCTCTGCCCAGCCGTCGGCAGCGGCGCCTGCGCCCGCGGCCGCGTCCGCGGCTCCCGCAACTGCGCCCGCCGCTCCCGCACCCGTGCCCGCGGCGCAAGCCCAACCGCAAGCCGGTGGCGGCGACGAGGTGACCCCCCTGACTCCGACCCGGCGGGCGATCGCCGAGCACATGGTGCGCAGCAAGCGCACCTCGCCGCACGCGTGGCTGTCGATGGAGGTCGACATGTCGCGGGTGGCTGGGCTGCGCGCCTCCCGTCGCGCTGAGTTCGAGCAGCATTACGGCGCCAAGCTGACCTACCTGCCGTTCGTCGCCCGCGCGGTGTGCGAGGCGCTGCGCCGGTACCCGACGCTCAACTCATCGTTCACCGACGAGGGGATCATCCTCCGTCACGACATCCACCTCGGCATCGCGGTGGCGCTCGAGGACAACCTGATCGTGCCCGTGGTGCGCAACGCCGACCGGCTCAGCATCGCCGGCCTGGCCACGACGATGCAGGACCTCGGCGACCGGGCACGTGCCAACAAGCTGAAGCTCGACGAGATCCAGGGCGGAACCTTCACGCTGAACAACACCGGTGCGCTGGGCACCGTGCACACCGTGGCGATCATCAACCAGCCGCAGGCGGCCATCCTGGCGATGGATGCGGTCGTCAAGCGTGCCGTGGTGGTGGACGACGCCATCGCGATCAGGCCGATGATGAACCTGGGACTGAGCTTCGACCATCGCATCAACGACGGGCTGTCGGCGACGCGTTTCACCAAGACCGTCAAGGAGATCCTCGAGGAGATCGACGTCAACGCGGCTTTGCTCTAGGAGAAGGAACGACATGGCCAGGTTCATGGTGCTGTACCACGCTCCCGCGTCCGCCATCGAGCAGATGGGCAACCTCACGCCCGAGCAGCAAAAGGCCGGGATGGATCTCTGGATGGGCTGGTCGGAGAAGAACAAGGACGCGATCGTCGACCTCGGCTCGCCGCTCGCAGGCAGCCGGCGCGTGGGCTCCGACTCCGTTGCCGACGACAAAGACAGCACGGTCTCGGGGTTTTCCGTCCTCGAGGCGGACTCGCCGGAGGCTGTCGCCGAGATCCTGAAGGGACATCCGCACTTCCACACGCCCGGAGACGTGTCGATCGAGGTACTCGAGTACCTGGCCATTCCAGGGATGTGAGCGCGGCGCGGTCGCGCCGGTGATCACGTGGTCGTCTCTCGGATCAGTCGGGGAGCATGTGCGGGTGCCGCCAGTCGGTCGGCGGCACGAACGTCTCCTTGATGGCACGCGGCGAGGTCCACCGCAGCAGGTTGAACGCCGAGCCGGCCTTGTCGTTGGTGCCGCTCCCGCGGCTGCCGCCGAACGGCTGCTGACCGACGACGGCCCCCGTCGGCTTGTCGTTGATGTAGAAGTTGCCTGCAGCATTGCGCAGCATGCGCGTCGCTGTGTCGATGGCGCCGCGGTCGGTGGCGAACACCGCTCCGGTGAGGCCGTACGGCGAGGTGCTGTCGACGGTGCGGAGCAGCGTCTCCCAGTCGCCGTCCTCGTACGGATGGACGGTGAGGATCGGGCCGAACAGCTCTCGCTCCATGAGGTCGTGGTGCGGGTCGGCGGTCTCGAAGATGGTGGGACGGACGAACCAGCCCTCGCTGCTGTCGCATTCACCGCCGGCGACCAGTGAGATCGATCCGTCGCTGCGCGCGGCGGTGATGGCGGCCTCGTGGATGCGGAATGCCGGTTCGTCGATGACCGCGCCCATGAAGTTGCGGAAGTCGGTGGGTTCCCCCATCGGCAGCGATTCGGTCGCTGTGGCGAGCGGACCGCGCAGCTCCTCCCACATCGCGCGCGGCACGTAGGCGCGCGACGCCGCCGAGCATTTCTGCCCCTGGTACTCGAACGCACCGCGCAGCAGCCCGACGAGCAGCGCATCCATCGACGCCGACTCGTGCGCCACCACGAAGTCCTTGCCGCCGGTCTCACCCACCAGCCGCGGATAGGTACGATAGCCGTCGAGGTTGTCGCTGACCACCGACCAGATGTGCTGGAACGTGCCGGTCGAGCCGGTGAAATGGATGCCGGCGAGGTCGGGATGGGGGAGGGCAGCCGCACCCACGCCGCCGCTGTGGCCTGTGACCATGTTGATGACGCCGTTGGGAAGTCCCGCCTCCTCGAGGACGCGCATCAGCAACGATGCAGCGAGCTGCTGGGTGGTCGCCGGCTTCCACACCACGGTGTTGCCCATCAGCGCCGGGGCGGTGGGCAGGTTGCCGGCGATGGACGTGAAGTTGAACGGCGTGATCGCCAGCACGAAGCCCTCGAGCGGGCGCAGCTCAAGGCGGTTCCAGGCACCGCGTGGCGAGATCGGCTGGTCAGCGTCGAGGTGTGCGGCGTAGTGCACGTTGAAACGCCAGAAATCGACGAGCTCGGCCGCGGCATCGATCTCCGCCTGGACAACGGTCTTGCTCTGGCCGAGCATGGTGGCCGCGTTGACGCGGGCGCGCCACGGCCCGGCGAGCAGGTCGGCGGCGCGGAGGAACACAGCAGCGCGCGCCTCGAACGGCGCGTCGGACCATTCTCTCCGCGCGCGGAGGGCTGCATCGATTGCCGCGCGGACCTCACCTTCGGTCGCGGTGTGGCCGTTGCCGAGCACCTGGCTGTGACGATGCGGGGCGGTGACGCTGAAAGACGGACCTGCACCCTCGACGTCGGCACCGTCGATACGCATGGGCAGGTCGACGGGCGCCGACGAGGCGATGTCGTCCAGCGCCTGGCGGACGGCGGCACGCTCGGGAGATCCGGGCCGGTACTCGAGCGGGGGCTCGTTGCGGGGAGTGGGAGCTGAGTGGGTCATCGCCGTCGATTGTGGCTCAGCCGGGCACCGGCATCGACTGCGTCGCCCGCTCGTCGAGGCGCGGTAGAGTGGGTCGCGGCATGCGCGACATCCCGCTGACACCGACCCAACGCGCGGGCCGGGTGGAGGACACCCGTCCCATGCACCAGCGTCTGCTCCCTGACGGTGTGGAGCGTCGCCCCGATTGGCTGACCGTCAAGCTGCCGTCGGGCGATGGCTATACGCAGGTCAAGAGCCTGATGCGC
Organism: Candidatus Dormiibacterota bacterium; assembly: GCA_955652545.1. Next base: position 7,380 of record CATPCA010000258.1, on the reverse strand, counting down.
GGGCTCGACCTGGTCACCGTCTGCGAAGAGGCGCGCTGCCCGAACATCGCGGAGTGCTGGGGACACGGAACCGCCACGTTCATGATCCTCGGCGAGGTGTGCACGCGCGCCTGCGCGTTCTGCGCGGTGACCAGTGGCAAGCGCGACGGTGACATCGACGCCGACGAGCCACGACGCGTCGGGGCGGCGGTGGCGCAGATGGGACTTGCGCACGCGGTTGTCACGTCGGTGGACCGCGACGACCTCCCCGATTTCGGCGCGTCGCTGTTCGCCGACACCATCCGCGAGATCCGTCGCCAGTCGCCGGGGACCACCATTGAGGTGTTGACGCCCGACTTCAACGGCAGCGTCGGGTCGCTGCGCGTGGTCATGGCGACCCTCCCCGAGATCTTCAACCACAACCTGGAGACGATTGCGCGGTTGTACGCTCGGGTGCGGCCCAAGGCGGGCTACCAGCAGTCGCTGACCCTGCTCAAGGACGCCAAGCGGCTGGAGCCGCGGAGTCGCACCAAGAGCGGGCTCATGGTGGGCCTCGGCGAGGAGATGGACGAGGTGAAGCAGCTGCTCACCGACCTGCGTGCGCACGACGTCGAGATCGTCACCATCGGGCAGTACCTGCGCCCGTCGCTGAAGCACCACCCGCTGGTCCGCTTCTGGACGCCGGATGAGTTCGCCGAGCTGAAATCGTTCGGCCTGGCCCTGGGGTTCAGCCACGTGGAGAGCGGTCCACTGGTGCGCAGCTCGTACCACGCCCACGAGCAGGCGGTGGCAGCGAGCGTGGTCTGACGGTGGCCACCCTGGAGCACGTCTGGCTGGGGCGGATCCCCTACCGCGACGCCTGGGGGCTGCAGAGGAGGCTGGCCGCGGCGCGGGCCGCGGGTGACATCGGCGACCTGCTGCTGATGGTCGAGCACCCGCCGGTCTTCACCATGGGCCGCAACGGCAGCCGCGAGCACCTCCGTGGCGGCCCCGAGCACCTCATCGCCCGTGGCGCCGAGTACGTGGAGGTGGACCGAGGGGGGTCGGTGACGTTCCATGGGCCGGGGCAGCTGGTCGCGTACCCGATCCTCTCGGTGGCGACGGTCTTCCCGCTGGCGGGGTCGCCCGGCTTCGGGGACGTGGTCGCCCACCTGCGGGCGCTCGAGGGGGCGCTGATCGCCACTGTGGGCCTGTACGGGGTGACCGCCTCCCGCCGACCGCCATATACGGGCATCTGGGTGGGCGAGGAGAAGCTGGCGGCGATCGGGGTCAAGCTCGCGTCCGGGGTGACCACGCATGGGGCGGCGCTGAATGTGAGCACCGACCTCGATTGGTTTGCGGAGGTGATCCCGTGCGGGATCGCCGGCGCCGGGGTGGCCTCGCTGGCCACGCTGGGCGTGACGCCGCTGCCACGCCTGCACCAGGTGGCGTCTCAGTTTGCAACGGCGTTTGCCGACGCGATCGGGAGCCGGCTGAGCCGGGCCGGCGACGCTGTGCGCGGGGTGATCGCGGAGGCCGCGCCCGTCGCCGTCTGAACCGCGGCTCGTGCATCGCTGCGCAACTCACACAGGGTTGCGGATTTGCGAGGTGATGACGAGATCCTCGCCAACAAGCCGGTGCAAACCCACAAACCCCTGTTCAAGCGCCCTCAATACCGTTACCATGCGGCCCCAGGATCGCCCGCCCACTCGGTTTCGAACTCAACGTCCCATCACCCCCCGAGCAGGGAGCGCTTCCCAAGGGATCCTTGGATGGCAACCTTCGTCCGCAACCGGGTGCTCAATCAGCTGACCTGGGCCGAGGAGGAGGAGGGAATTCGGTCGCATCGTCGCGACGTGCTCTGCGAACTCGATGGCCTGCTGACGCAGCTCGAGGAGGTCAACCTCCGCGGCGGCGCGGTCCCGAGCCGCGTCCTCATCGCGCTGCGGCGCCGCGGCGTCATGGCCCGTCCCGGCGTCAATCCTGCCGAGTTGATCGAAGCCATCTTCGGCGTGCAGGAGGCGTTCATGCGTCAGCCGGATGGCGCCAACGAACTGCTCGTCTTCGAGGACCTGCGCCGGCGAATCGCCTGACCCACGCCCGTCGCGGCCGCCTGTTAGGCTCCCGCGGCGATGGACCTCGAGGCCGAAAAGCGCGCGACCGGAGACGCGGCGGCGGCGCTCGTCGAGGAGGGAATGACCCTCGGGCTGGGGACGGGCACCACGGCGCGGTGGTTCATCGAGGCGGTGGGCGCGCGCGTGGCCGCGGGCCTGCGAGTGACCGCGGTGGCCACGTCGCTGGCCAGTGCGACGCTGGCCGCCCGCTACGGCATCCCGCTCGTCGAGCTGGGCCCCGACGGCGTGGACCTCGCCGTCGACGGCGCGGACACCGTCGACCCCGACCTCCGCCTCCTCAAGGGTCTCGGCGGCGCGCTGGTGCGCGAACGGATCGTGGCCGCGGCCGCCCGTCGATTCGTCGTGGTCGCCGACGAGACCAAGCTGCGACCGCACCTCGCAGGGTTTGTACCGGTGGAGCTGCTGATGTTCGGCTGGCACCACACCATGACCCTGCTCGACCAGACCGGAGCCGGCTTCCAACTGCGACTCGACACCGCCGGTGAGCCGCTGCGCAGTGACAACGGCAACCTCATCGCGGACGGCGAGTTCGGACCGATCACGGACCCCGAAGGGCTCGCTGCGCGGCTCGACGCCATCCCCGGGGTCGTGGGGCACGGCCTCTTCCTGGGGATGGCCGACCTGGTGATCATCGCCCGCTCTGACGGCACGCTGGCCCGGCTGGAACCGGCGGGAGGCGGTTCGGCGGCCCTATTCTGAGCGCCACCGCGACTGCGAATCAGGAGGTGGCCGCAATGGCCGACGACGAGGTCCTCGCCTGGACCGCCATCAAGCCGGGCCACAAGATCCTCGACCGCGACGGCCACCAGATCGGGACCGTCCACCGGGTCCTCGCCGATGACGGGGCAGACATCTTCCACGGGGTGTCCCTGCGTCCGGGGGTGTTCGGTCCGGAGGTCGAGATCACGGCGGATCGCATCGAACGCATCACGGCCGAATACATCCGCGCGGACCTCGGGGCTGAGCAGGTCGAGTCGCTCCCTCCCGCTCGAGGCGGCTGATCGGCGCTACAGTGGGCGAGCCGGGCGGGTAGCTCAGCTGGTCAGAGCGTCTCGCTTACACCGAGAAGGCCGCGGGTTCGATCCCTGCCCCGCCCACCGACAGCCCGGGGTCCTCTGCCGGGAGGCGAACGCGTCAGTCGCCCCGCAAAAGCGACTCCGAAACGCCAGTTTGTGCCATTATCAGCCTAAACAAGGAGGTAGGTGATGGCCCGTGGGGCGCAGGCTGCGATCGCAGTGGGGGTGGCCGTCTTCGGCTTCGATGCCGATCCGGGGGTCCCTTCCAGCCGCGCGCTGCAGGTGCTCACAGTGCGTCGCAGCCTTCCCAGAGGGGAGCTCGGGGGGCGGGAGCGCTTGGTTGACGCAGCCGCCCGCCTCGCCGCCGCCGCCGGGGTGGATGTCGGGGGGCGTCGCGGCAGCCGGACCGAGCGGCTCCACCTTGTCGGCATCGATGACGATCCCGGCCGAGGAGCGCGGACCGTGACCGCGTGGTATTACGCCACAGCCCCTCTGGCCGATCTCGACGGCGGCGGGGCCTGGGCGGCCGTTGGTCGTGGGCTGCGGCTGGAGCCGCGCGAGGCCTCTGCTCTTCGCCAGGCGACTGAGCGTCTCCGCCAGGACGCCCGTCAAGTTGGCGGCGCCGCCTCACTGCTCGGCGACGTGTTCACCGGCGACGACCTTCTTCGGGTTCATGTCGCACTCCATGGCGGCCCGGAGGGCAGCGACCGCACGTTCCGTCGCCGGATCCAGGAGTTGCGTGACAGCGGCCTTCTCCGCGCTGTGCCCGACCGCGAGGTCGCGGGCCTGCGGGGACGTGTGCCCCGGTTCCGCTCCCCCGCCGGGACCGGCGGTCGGCCGCCAGAGTTGTTCCGCTACGCCGGCACCGGCAGCGAGAACGAGCAACTGGTGGCCCTCCGAGCGCGTCGCAGCGCCTGACCTCAGCCCGCGTCGGCCTTCCAGGGGCCTTCTCCGGCCGTCAGGACCAGGGTCACCGGCCCGTCGTTGACCAGCTCGACCTCCATGTGTGCGCCGAACACTCCCGTCGCCACAGGCAGCCCCATCCCGCGCAGCCTCTCGACGAACCGTGAGTAGAGCCGCTCGCCTTGCTCTGGCGGCGCGGCGCCGATGAACGACGGCCTATGGCCCCTGCTGGCGTCAGCGAGGAGCGTGAACTGACTCACCACCAGCAGGGCGCCGCCGACCTGCGTCAGGTCGCGGTTCATCCGTCCATCGGTATCCGCGAAGATGCGCAGCCCGGCCACACGGGAGGCCAATCGATCTGCGGAGTCGTCATCGTCCTCCCGGCCAACCCCCAACAGGATCAGCACGCCAGTCCCGATCTCGCCGACCGTTGAGCCATCCACATGGACGGACGCGCGCGTGGTGCGTTGCACCACCGCTCTCATGCGCGATCGTCGGAAGGCAGCGCCCGGAAACCGCGGAAGATGCGCATCGCCTCGGCTTCGGCGCCGAGGAAGGACGAGTCGACGATGCGGATGTCGTGGACGATGAAGCTCCAGCTGAGTTCGTTGTCGTCGCCGACGGCCCGCCCGAACGCGGATCCGCGCGCCCGGGGAGGGATCATCTCCATCCGCGATCCGTCAGGCATGCGCCGGAAGATAGCTCGTCGCACGAGGATGGACTCGAGGGCGGCACCGTTGTGCAGCCGCCCTGACGTCAACTCGACATGACGCAGTTTGGCGATCGGATTGTCTGGGTCACGCAGGTCGACATCCACGCCGAAACGCTCCGACAGGTCACGGCCGATGAACGTCAGCGCCAGCGCGTCCGCCTCGTCACCGGCGATACGGACGAAGGTCGCAGCGGACGGCGGTTGCTGACCCACGCTGCGCGCCTCAGCCTGGGCTTGGTCGAAGAAAAGCAAAGGGAGGATGTCGCGCGACGCGGCGTCGGCGAGCCAAGGGACACCTTCGCGCCACTCGCGGCCGCTCACCAGGGCGGCGAACCGCGCCTGAAGGGCGTCGCGTGCGTCGGGAGCGAGCCCGCGGACGCGAACCTGAATGACCCGACTCATGGCTCGATTGTAGGAGCGGTGCGCTGGAGGTACGCGCTCGGATCGCCCAGGTGGCCCGTCTAAACTACGCGCTTCGCCGAGGTAGCTCAGTTGGTAGAGCACAGGTCTGAAAAGTCTGCTACGCGGCGTTCGCCACCGTGTCCGAGCGTCCCTGTATGTGTCACGCCACGGCGTCGCCGTATTCGCCCTTCGGTTGCTGGCGTGCCCTGACGTTCGCCGAGATGTCGGCGTGTTTTCCACGCTGAAGGTGTCAGCGAAGGTGTTATTCGGCAAGGTTGGGCTGGAGCAATGCGCCGCCCTTACGCCCCGGCTCCGTCTCTCCGAGCAACCCCGCGTCGCGTGCCTTTCGTACCCACCGCTGGGCCGTCTTTGGTACGCGGTTGAGCTTTGGATCCCAATGGGAGTCAAGCTTCTTGGCCACCGCGATGTCCGGTGACTTTCCCTCGACCAACGCGTCGGTGTAGACCTTGGCGACTCTGGCCAGGAACCGCCTGTCGATGCTGCGTCGCCGGATCCGCCGGCTGCGGATCTGGTGTCGGAGCAGCGTGGGGTCCTGTGCCTTCACCCGCCTCAGCGCCACCGCGATGTCATCCGAGAGGGGACCGTGTCGGCGCAGAGCATCAGCGATGAGGGGGTCGATGTCCCCCATGTCCTCCTGCCAATCCGTGCCCAGCAGGCGCAGGAGCTCGATCTTCGCCCCGGCATGGGCAGCACTTGCCTCGAGGCGCATGGCCAGCTCGACCATCTTGAGCACGGGGGCGGCTGCGATCGTCGATGGCGTGATCGGGGGATCGGTGGGACGGCGTTTGTAGGTGACCTCCTCGACGACGATGTCGCCCTTCTCCGTGGACAGTCGAAGCACGACCTGGCAGGGCAGCTCCGGTTTGTCGATGGTGGCCAGCAACGGCACCATCCACGGGACCCCGTCCGGCCCGATATAGACGCGATCGCCGAAGGTCAGAGCCACGCCCATCTTGATATTCCTCTTCTAGAGTGAGGCAGTTTAGCGAGGCAGATACTGGCACACTCCGGGGCATGACGACAACCACCCCGCTGCTCGTGTCCATCGACCAGGCCGGCGACCTTCTCGGCGTCCGTCGCTCCACGGTCAACCGGCTCGTGTACTCCGGGCTCCTGCCCTCGCTGGTGATCGGACGACGCCGGCTGATCACCATGGATGGTCTGACTCAGTACATCGAGGTACGCAGGACAGCTGCCGGCGCCCTCGGGCGCGAAGCCCCCCAGACGTGAGAAACGCCGCAGTCTCCCCGACCGCGGCGTTTGAGGAGGACAGGTGTGTCCGCACCGATCCCCCCGCCAACGGTGGCAGCCCGATTGACCGCGTGCTCGGCCATCTCCAGGGCGTGCGTCGTAGTGGCCCTGGCTACATGGCGAGGTGTCCGCACCACGACGATCGCCAAGCCTCGCTGAGCATCAAAGAGGGCGACGACGGCCGGGTCTTGCTGCATTGCCACGCTGGCTGCGGAACCGCCGATGTGGTGGTGAGCGCTGGCTTGAGCTTCCCCGACTTGTTTCCGACGGGCGGTCGTGAGCGCTTGAAGACGAGGGCGTGGAAGGGCGTCATCCCAATGGGGCCGAACGGTCGGCCGGCGCTCGCATGCATGGGCGATGACCGAGCCGCTGCGATCCTCGCTGAGCTGGCTCGACTGGCCAAGGTCCGCGACCGTCTGGACAAGCCGGTCGCCGCGCATCTGAAGGCCGTGGCCGCTGCCGTCGGCGTCAGCTCGGAGCGACTCACCGAGGCCGTGCGCGCGGCGTTCGCGGAGGAGTCGGCATGAGCGACACGGCCATAGCTCTCACCGAGGCGACGCTGTCCGAGCTCGAGGCGATCATCGACCGCGGCAAGCAAACGTTCGTCGAGGTGGGCAACGCACTCACCGAGATACGCGAACGCAAGCTCTACCGCGAGGCCGGCTACGCCACCTTCGAGGTGTACTGCCAGCAGCGGCACGGCTTCAGCGCGAGCCGCGGCCGGCAACTGATCGCCGCGGCTGCGACCGTTACCGCGGTAACACTTTCGGGTGGCCCACTGCCGACAAGCGAGCGCGAGGCGCGGGCACTGGCCCATGAACGCCGCCGGGAACGCTGGCATGCGCCCGGCGGCGGCGCCGAGCGTCAGGCGGCAGAGATGGAGGCGTCTCTCGCAGCGCAGTACACCCCCGCCGAGCTCGCGCGGCGCCGCTATATCGACAGCGGCGCAACCGTCGATGAGCGAGATCGCCGCATGTTGGAG
>CATPCA010000257.1 GCA_955652545.1 Candidatus Dormiibacterota bacterium | reverse complement strand
GGCAGCCGGGCCAAGGCCAAGGCGTACCGCGAACGTCGCCGGGCCGGTGAGCCGGCGCACGCCTGATCAGGCGCTGGCGGTCCAGTCGCTGACGAACTGCTGCTCGAACGCGGCGGCCACCACCGCATCGCCGGGGATCGAGACGTCGAGCTCGTGGTTGTGCTCGAAGCCGCTGACCGTCCAGTTGGCGCTGCCCAGCAGCACCGTGCTGCCGTCCGCGATGGTCGCCTTGGCATGGAGCTTCTCGCCGCTGCTGCGGTAGAGACGGACCGCGACCCCGTGCGCGCGCAGGGAAGCCGCCGATGGATCGCTCGGTCGCTCGCTGGGATCGAGCAGGACTCTCACGGCCACGCCGCGAGCTTGGGCCGACTCCATCGCGGCAACGACCGCGGCGTCGGTCAGGGTGTACATGGCGACGTCGAGCGTGCGCCGGGCGCCGCCGACCGCTCCCAGGACCATGGGGAGTATCTCCGCGCCGGGGAGCGTCGCCGCGACCAGGATCGATGGGTCCGGGGCCGGGGGCGGCACCACCGCGGCACGCCCGCACGACACCAGGTCGCGCGCGAAGACGCGTTCGAGGTTGGCGACCACGGGGCCGCGCACCTCGACGTCGAAGTCGTGGTTGGCTGCCGAGCCCGCGCCCCAGTTGATCCCGCCGACCACCGCAACCTGCCCATCCACGATCAGCAGCTTGACGTGGTCGATCATGCGGGCGCGGATCGGGTAGTCGATGACGTCGACGGCATTGGCGCGGAGGTTGAGCGCGGTCGACGCCGTCGCCGTCTCTGACGGGTCGTCGATGACGGTGGCGCCCACCCCGCGGCCGCGGGCCGCCACCAGCGCCGCGGCCAGGTCGGTTCGGCCGAACTCGTACACCTCCACCTCGACGCTGTGACGGGCCGCGCCGACGAGCCGGTCGAGCTCCGCAAACGTCGGCTCGCCACTGCGCAGCACCGCCACCGTGTCGGGGCCCACCGCGACCGCCGGCGCGGGCGGCAGAAGCGGCAGCTGCGTCGCCGGCGCTCCCCTGCCGGCACCGCCGGGGACAGCCGCGCAGCCGGCCAGCACCGCGCCGACGAGGCCGGCGACGAGGGACGATCGCGCACCGCTCACGACGGTAGCATATACAAAACAGTGTAGGTTTCGCAGTCGCAGAGCCGGGCTATTGGCAGTGGTCCCGGTATACTTCGCCTCCGTGCGGCCAGGAGGTTTCGTTGCGTGAAGGTCGGTTTCGCCGTCGCCCAGGACGTTCTCGGAGTGCTGGTGATGCTTGGCGTGTTGCTCCAGACACCGAAGGCGACCGGCCTGGGCGGGACCATCGGCGGCGGTGGGGACTCGGGTGGCGGCTATCGCCGCCGTCGCGGGCTGGAGGCGACCCTCCTGCGGGTGACGATCGTCTTCATCCTCCTGTTCGTCGCCGTGTCGATCGTCCAGACGTACATCGGCGCCCACTAGGCCGGAGCCCGCGCCGTGCCGAAATCGGCGCGGTCCTGATCCTGGTCCTCATCGCCGGGACGGTTCTCGCAGTCACCGCGGTCTCTCACATCCGGACAGCCACGCCCGACTATCGCGAGGGCCTGGTCACCGATCAGCGTCCGCTCTCGCTGAACCCGCTCGTCGGCGCCACCGATCCCGCCGTCCGCGACGTCGGCGAACTGCTCTACCGCCGGCTGCTCCGGCTCGACAGCCAGGCGTCTCCGGCGGCCGACCTCGCCTCGGGCTACACCGTCAGCCAGGATGGCCTCACCTACCATCTGCCCCTGCGAGCCGGCCAGCCGTGGTCCGACGGGCGCGGGATCACCGTCGCCGACGTCATCGCCACCGTCGATTGGGTGCAGTCAGCCGGGTTTGGCGATGCCGCGACGGCGGCGCCGTGGCGCGACGTCCACGTCCGCGCTGTCGGCGACGGCGTCAGCTTCGACCTCGCCGGCCCGCGTGCCTCGTTCGCCGCTCAGCTCACCCAGCTGCCCATCCTGCCGCTGGGAACGCTGGGACCCGCGCAACTCTCAGCGGTGACCTCGAAGCCCACCTCGCCGATACCAACCTCGGGTCCGCTGCGCGTGGTCAGCACCACGGCGATGGCGATCATGCTCTTCCCAAATCCACACGCTCCGAGCGGTGTGCACCTCAACCAGGTGGAGCTCGACCTGTTCAGCAGCTTCGCGGATGCCGCCGCCGCCTTCCGCTCGAAGTCCGTGGACGCGGTGGTGGCCACCGACCCGTCGGAACGCGCGCAGCTGATCGCCGCGGGCGGCGTGTCGCACGACATCACCACGTTCCGCTTCGTCGACCTCCTGTTCAACGAGCGTGTCCCGGTGATGGCCGACTCCGCTGTTCGCCAGGCCATCGCCGCCTCCATCGACCGGTCGCTGCTCGTGGCCGGCCCGCTGCACGGAATGGCCGTTCCCGAGGTCGGGGCGATCCCGGCGGGCGTGGTGTGGGCAGCGCCACACCAGACCATCCCGGCACGGGATCTCGCCGCCGCCGCCGCAGCGCTCACCGCGGACGGCTGGACACTCCGACCCGACGGGATACGGGGCCGCGGATCGGCGCAGCTGCACCTCAACCTGGCGGTCGCGGATGTCGCACCGCTCCCCGAGGTGGCCGCGTCGATTGCGCGGCAACTGGT
>CATPCA010000256.1 GCA_955652545.1 Candidatus Dormiibacterota bacterium | reverse complement strand
GGCGGCGTTCTCCGCCTCGCGCTCACGGTCGCGCTTCTCGCGATCGCGCACGCGCAGCAGGTCTGTGTACCCGCCCAGCACCTCGCGGATGCCACCATCCTCGATCGACCAGGTGCGCGTCGCCACGGCGTCGATGAGGGCTCGGTCGTGGGTGACCAGGACGATGGCGCCGCCGTAGCCGAGCAGCGCTTTCTCCAGCACCTCCTGGGCGGGGATGTCGAGGTGGTTGGTGGGCTCGTCGAGCAGCAGCAGGTTGGTCTCCTCCAGCGCAACCTTGCCGAGCAGCAAGCGGGCGCGTTCGCCTCCGCTCAGCTCACCGACCATCTTGTGCACGTCGTCCCCTGTGAAGAGCAGCGCGCCGAGGACTGTGCGCGCGCGCTCAGCACCGACGGGGTGATCGGCGAGGAGGTCCTCCATCACAGTGCGCTCGTCATCGGTCGAATACGCGCTGGTGACCGCATCATCGCCGTCGCGTCCGAGGTCCTGGCGATACAGCCGGCGATGGGTGCGGGGACCGAGGTTGACCACACCCTTGATGGGGCGCAGCTCACCGGCGAGCGTGTGCAACAGCGTGGACTTGCCACACCCGTTGGGGCCGACGATGGCGATGCGCTCGCCCGGGGCAATGCTCAACGGCCGCATGGTGAACAGCACCGAGGTGCCGCGGCCGACCTGCAGGTCACCGGTCTTGAGGAGGATCTGTGAGATGGGAGCGGTGGCGAAGCGGAGGCGCGGACGTCGATCGCGGGGCGGCGCGACGACACGCTCGATACGGTCCAGTTGCTTCTGCCGTCCTCGCGCCTCCTTGGCGCGCTGCCCCGCCTTGTACTTGCGGATGAACTCCTCCTGGTGCGTGATGTTTGCCTGCTGCGACTCGAACTCCTTGGCCCTGCGGGCGCGGCGTTCTGCTCGCAATCGCACGTACTGCGAGTAGTTGCCGGGATATTCCTCGGCGACGCCGTGACCGAGCTCGAGCACCGACGTGCAGACCCGGTCGAGGAAACGGCGGTCGTGCGACACCAGCACGAACGTGGTGCGCACGCCGGCCATGTAATCCTCGAGCCACTCGATCGAGGCGAGGTCGAGGTGGTTGGTGGGCTCGTCGATGAGCAGCAGGTCGGCGTCGGCGAGCAGCAGCTTGGAGAGCTCGACACGACGCTTCTGGCCCCCGCTCAGCTGACCGGGGTCGCGAGCCTGCAGGGAGGCGTCGATGCCAAGGCCGCCGAGTGCCTCACGCGCCCGCGCCTCGACGTCGTAACCGCCCGCGTCCTGGTACGCATGCTGGAGCTCGCCGTACCGCGCCATCACGGCGTCGAGGTGTGCGGGTGCGTCGCCCATGGCAGCTTCGAGACGGGTCAACTCGGCGTGCATGGCGAGCAGGTCGGCGCGCGATTCGAGCACCTCGTCGAGAACAGTGGCGCCGGTGGGTTCCGGAGCGTCCTGGGGAAGATGGGCGACGCGCAACCCGCGCGCGCGGTCGACGATGCCCTCGCGTGGTTCGAGCGCACCCGCGATGACGTCCAGCACCGAGGTCTTGCCGGCTCCGTTGGCGCCGACCACCGCGAGCCGGCCGCGCGGTTCGATGCGCAGTGTGACACCGCGCACGATCACCTCGGCGCCGAATGCGATCGCCACGTTATCGAGGGAGAGCAGGGGCATGGTGCAGCCGTTCCCGGATCAGGTGCTGAGCGACACGGCGGGAACGTGCCCGGCGAGTGTTCCCGATGCTGCACCCTGGAGCTGGGTGAGCGTGATCGGTCCCTCGAAGCGATCGGTGACGACGCCGTTGCTGTTGACGAAGTACACCCAGGGGTCGCTCGGCAACCCGAAGGCGCGGAACGCCGGGTTGTTGAAGACCTGGTTGACGGATGCGGGGAAGTCTGTCTCGATGTGCTGGAAGGAGAACTGGCCGCAGTACTGGGTGCAGAGCTGCTTGAGGATGGCGACGGTGGGTCCGCACGTCTTGCTGGGGCAGAAGCCGGGCTGACCGAAGAACAGCACCATCGGCTTGTGCGCGGCCAGCGCACCGGCGATCGTCTGGTCATGCCAGGTGTCCGGTGGCACACCGCTGTCGACCATCGAGAGGGTGACGCCGGGGTCGGTGAGGACTGCCTGGTGCAGCGCGGGGACGTGGGCGCCGACGGCGATCTCAGGTCCCGAGCTCGCCACGGTCACGAAAGCATGACCGTCGACCGGGCCGGCCGCCGCGTGACCGGTCACCACGAGTTCGTACTGGCCCGCGGTCGGGAACTGTGCGATGCCGACGTAGACCGGGATGCCGCCATAGACGGCGGCGATGTTCTCGAGGGGCCGGGTGCCGATCGACTGGCCGCCGGGATTGAGAATGTTGATGCTCACGCCGGTCGCCGCAACCGGGCTCTGCCTGCCGTCGAGCAGGGCGATCGACACCCGGTTCACGCCGACCAGGAGTGTGCTGTTCTGCGGCTGCACGTTGAGGTTCTCCTGCACGGGCGCTGTGCACCCTCCGGCGGCGCAGGTGACAGGAGCATTGGCGCCACACCCTGCCATGAACACGAGCACCACCGTCCCTGTGGCGAGCAACCAGCGCCGCTTCACGAGGGCGCTCCGGCGGGCAGCTGGTCACCATCGTCGACGACCGGCACGGGCACGGTGGGCGCGGCATCGATGAGCGCACCCTCCAGCCGCAGGATGCGACGGAGGATGGCGACCGATGAGGCGTACGTGGAGTCCATCCCGAAATAGGAGAGGCCGCGCGCGCCCAGCGTGCGTGCCTGGGTGAACGGGGTGTCCGACGCGTAATGGATCACCCCGAAGTCCACCGGCAGTTGCGAGAAGTTCACCGGCTCACCCATCGGGTAGCGGGCGGCCTCGCTCATCTCGTACATCGCGCAGCAGTAGGGGCCCGCCTCCATCTCGACGACGGAGAAGGCTTCGCGGTGGTAGTAGTCGAGGTAACCGCGGTTCTGCAGGAACGTGCCCTTGACTGTCACGGCTCGCTGGTTGTCGAGCCCGCTGCCGAAGCGCAGGTAGGGCGCGATGTCGGATACCCGGAAGGCGTTGTCCAGCCAGAAGGTGTTGCTCGAGTGCTCGTCGTGGATGACGTTGCTGATCATCACGTCGCCGACATCGGCGTTGAGCGTTGCCGCCTTGCCGAGGACGTAGACCCCACGCAACTCGGCGGCCGTCTCTGCCACCTCTCTCAGGATGTTGTACGCCGCGAGTCCGAGCGGGTAGTCGACGTTGACGATGACCGCGCGGCTGGACCGCAGCGCCTGCGCGTCGACCGGGTGGAGGCGTTCGTCCAATGCCGCGGGGTCGAGCCTGTCGAGAGCGATGACCTGAGCGGCGACGTCGAGCGCAGTGCGACTGCCCACGGCGACGACGCCGGCTTCGCGCTCCTCGCGTCGCACCGCGGCGCGCTCGGCGTCGGTGGCGAACGCGCGCTGCCGCACCCGCGACGCGAAGTACAGGAAATTGTCCCAGTTGCCCTCGGCGCGCCCCTCACGGAAGGCGCGCAGCTCCTCGCGCAACTCCGGCAGCCCGAATCGCTCCACGGATGCGACCAGCTCCTCCTGGTGGCGGCGGGCCAGCCCGGTGGCCAGGTTGCCGAGGCTGTGCGAGTTGCTGCTGACGAAGTACACCGGCCGATCGAGCAGCCCCTCCGAGCGCATCACGCCGGTGACCTGCTGCCACCAGCGCCGGGTCACCCGTGCATAGCCGACCTGGGTGCCGCCGAGCATCCGCAACCTCAGCGACAGACGGCGGCGGCGGATCAGCCCGAGATGGGCGCTGAACGAGCGTCCCCATACCTCCTGCAGCTGCGTCCAGTCGTCCTCCGATCCGCCGCAGGCCGCGGCCAGCTCCGCCGGCGTGCCGTCGTCCTGCGGCAGCCCGGTAAGCACGGTGCGCACCTTGTTCCACTCGATCTGGAAGGCCACCAGGGTCGGCACCAGGTCGTCGACGTCGGAGGCCGATGAGATGAGCACTGCCAGGGTGCCCTTGCCATCGTCGTACCAGCGCCGTCGACGGCCCGGGGCCCCGATCTCGGTCAGTCCTGCGAAGGAGCCGAAACCACTGCGCTGGAAGATCTCGGCCGACTGGCCCATGACAACCAGCTGGCTGGCGAAGATGGCATCGGGGAGGCGACGCACGGCGTAGAGGAAGGCGCCGAGGTCCGGAACCGGCGAATCGGCCAGCGAGTGGAGGCTACTGCGCATCGCCTTGTGCGAGGTCTCCAGCACCCGCAGGCGGGTCTCGCCGCTGCTGCGCAGCACCGTCGTGTAGGTGCGTCGGTAGACCTCGACCGCGTCGGCGAGGGCGGGCAGCTCGTCGTCCGTGGGGGGCGCCGACTGTCCTGCCGGGCCGATGGTGGGCCGCGTCGTGGGGAGTGCCATCTCCTCCATTCTCGCCCGCCCCGGGCTCTGGGCGGCTCTGTCACGGCAGTCGCGACGCTGGTGTCGCTGCCTAAGCTTGCCCGTCCATGGGAACCATCGCAGTCACCGGTTCGGTCGCCTTCGACACCATCATGGTGTTCCCGGGCCGCTTCGCCGAGCACATCATCAGTGACCAGGCGCACATCCTGAACGTGTCGTTCCTCGTCGATCGCCTCGAGAAGCGCCGCGGGGGGACGGCGGCGAACATCGCCTACAACCTGGCGCTGCTCGGAGAGCGGCCGCTGCTCTGCGCTGCTGTCGGCAACGATTTCGCGGAGTACGGGGCCGCCCTGTCGGCGGTCGGGGTCGACACCTCCGGCGCGCTGATGTTCGACGACATCCCGACGGCCACGTCCTTCATCACCACCGACGCCGACGACAACCAGATCACCGCCTTCTACGCCGGCGCGATGGGTCGTGCCGCACGCGTCGACCTCGCCGCCCTGTCGGGCGTCGAGCACGTCGTCGTCGCCCCCGATGCGCCTGACGGCATGGGCCTGCACATCGAGCAGGCCGCCAAGCTCCGGGCGAGGCTGGTGTTCGCCCCCGCCCAACAGCTCAGCTCGATGAGCGACGAGACGCTGGTGGCCGGGCTCGAGGCGGCGTGGCTGCTGGTCGGCAACGACTACGAGTTCCAGGTCATCCAGCGCCGCACCGGTCGCGACCCGGAGTCGCTGGCCGGCGGAGGCGCGATGGTCGCGCTGACCCGCGGCGGCCAGGGCAGCGAGCTGCACGTCGGCGGCGAGGTGCACCGCATCCCGGTCGCCCAACCGGAGGCGCTGGTCGATCCCACCGGCGCCGGCGACGCCTACATCGCCGGGCTGCTCGCTGGGCTTCGGGCCCGGCGCGACCCCTATGTTGCCGCCCGCATGGGCGCTCTCGCGGCCGCATACGTCATCGAACAGCAGGGTCCCCAGAGCCACACGTACACGCGCGACCAATTCGTCGACCGCTATGCCAGGTCATTCGGACAGGCGCTGAAGTAGCCAGCTCCGGCCTGCGTCTTGACGGGGAGGGGCAGAATCCCCTCCCCCTGATACCGGCCGAAGTCATGGACTTCGTCCGCTCTCGCCCCTCCCCTCGGCGCGCCTGGCGCGCCGGCTCGGCATTCGCCTCGCAGTGCATGAGTCACGGGCGGGACCTGGCCCCTCTCCTGCAATACTCGACGCAATGGAAGAAGCGGTCATCGTCAGCGCGGTACGCACGCCGGTCGGCACCATGGGCGGGGTGTTCGTCGACATCCCAGCCCCCGCCCTGGGTGCCATCGCTGCCCAGGAGGCGATGCGCCGGGCGCGGCTCGACTCCGTCGACGAGGTGCTCATGGGCAACGTGCTCTCCGCCGGCCTCGGCCAGAACCCCGCCCGCCAGGCGGCGATCGGGGCCGGGCTCGCCGAGCAGACACCGTCGATGACCGTCAACAAGGTGTGTGGCTCAGGGCTGAAGACGATCGCGCTGGCTGCCCAGGCGATCCGTGCCGGCGACGCCGAGGTGGTCCTCGCCGGGGGCATGGAGAACATGTCCCGCGCCCCCTACCTGCTGCAGAACGGTCGCTTCGGCTACCGGCTGGGAAACGGCGAGCTGGTCGACGAGATGATCCGCGACGGGCTCTGGTGCGCTTTCGAGGACTGCCACATGGGCAACACCGCAGAGAACGTCGCCAAGGAGTACGAGGTGAGCCGCGAGGACCAGGACGCGTTCGCGGCCGCTTCGCAGCAGAAGGCAGAGCGGGCGATCGCCGAGGGCCGCTTCCGCGACGAGATCGTCGGCGTGCCGGTCAAGAAGCGCAAGGAGATGGTGACCATCGAGGTCGATGAGCATCCGCGGCCGGGAATCACGAGCGAAGCGCTGGCCGGCATGAGGCCCGCGTTCGACAAGGAGGGTAGCGTCACTGCGGGCAACGCCAGCGGCATCAACGACGGCGGGGCCGCTGTCGTGGTGATGAGTGAGACGCGTGCTCGCGCCGAGGGCCGTACGCCGCTGGCGCGCGTGCGCGCCTACGCCAGCGCGGGCGTCCCCCCGCGGGTGATGGGCATGGGTCCCGTGCCCGCGGTGCGAGCCGCCCTGGAGCGGGCCGGCCTTGCCGTCAAGGACATCGACCTCTTCGAGCTCAACGAGGCTTTCGCGGCGCAGTCGGTCGCGGTGGGGCGCGAGCTCGCGGTTCCCGACGAGAAGCTCAACGTCAACGGCGGCGCCATCGCCATCGGCCACCCGATCGGAGCCAGCGGAACGCGGATCATGGTCACGCTGCTGCACGAGATGCGGCGACGCGACGCCCACCTCGGTGTTGCGGGCATGTGCATCGGCGGAGGACAGGGCATCGCCATGGTGGTCGAGCGGGTCTGACGCGCCCCGAGATTTGACGGCTGCCGGTGAGCGGCGGCCGGCCGGTCAGACGGCGACGGCTGTGGCGGCCTCGATGCCCGCGAAGAGATCGGTCTCGGGCAGGCTCGGCACGTTGCGCGAGATCACCAGTTGGAACGCCTCGGTGCCGAAATGCTCGATGCTCACGTCCTCGGGGATGGCGAGCATCGGCCAGTCGGGGGTGATCTGGCTGTGGTGCGCCAGCAGCGCGGCGCGCTTGCGGCGCACGCCGTTGCGAATGTCCACGGTCGTGGTGATCCATTCGTCCGGGGTCACGAACGGAAGGTCCTCCGGATTCTCGATGCCGAACGGCGGCTCCATCCCCGCTGCCTTGGCCATCTCGGCCGCCTTCTTGAGGAACGAGAGCGGGATCGACGTGTAGTAGAGCTTCTGCACGCGCCATGGCTCGCCCGCCTCGGGGTAGAGCGACTTCTGGTGTGCCGCCTCGACTGCCAGCAGCGTGACCCGGTGGGTCTGGATGTGGTCGGGATGGCCGTAGCCGCCGACGCCGTCGTACGTCACCACGACCTGCGGCCGGAAACGCCGGATGTGCGCGACGACGCGGCCGACCGCCTCGTTCATGTCCGCCTTCCAGAAGGCGTCGGGCAGTTGGTTGGTGTCCACCCCCCACATGCCCGAGTCG
>CATPCA010000255.1 GCA_955652545.1 Candidatus Dormiibacterota bacterium | reverse complement strand
GGGGCGAATCGTGCTGTATGGAAGTGCGTTGCTGCAATCGCTGGTTCTGTCTGTGTGCGGCGTCATCCTCGGCTGGGGCCTGGCCGCCGGTCTGGCCGCTGCGCTGGACACCTGGTACCCGGTGATCCAGTCGGACCTCGACCCCGACCTGGTCGCCAGGCTGGTGGGGGTGATCGTCGTAGTGAACCTTCTTGCCGGTCTGCTGCCGGTGCGCCACGTGCGTCGCATCGACCCGCAGGAGGTCTTCAAAGCGTGAGCGTGCTGGAGGCGACAAACCTCACCAAGGTCTTCGGGTCGGGCGAGTCGGCGGTGCTCGCGGTGAGCGAAGCGAGCGTGTCGGCCGATGCCGGCGAGGTGGTGCTCCTTCTTGGGCCGTCCGGGTCGGGCAAGACGACACTCATCTCGATGATCGGCGGGCTGCTCACGCCAACAAGCGGCACGGTGCGCATCGAGGGCGTCGGCTCGCTTGATCAAGCCGGGGATCTCGCGGCAGTTCGCTTGCGCACGATCGGCTTCGTGTTCCAGAGCTTCAACCTTCTGCCCTCGATGAGCGCGGCGGAGAACGTGGCGCTTCCACTGCGCCTCCTGGGTGTTGGTCGACGGACCGCCCACGAACGAGCCGACGACCTCCTCGACGCGCTGGGGATGTCACATCGTCGCTCCGCCGCCCCCGCGACCATGAGCGGGGGCGAGAAACAACGTGTCAGCTTGGCTCGAGCGCTTGTCGCCCGTCCCCGGGTGCTCCTGGCTGATGAGCCGACAGCGAGCCTCGACACGCGCAGAGGCAGAGAGGCGATGGAACTGCTCCGGAGCTCTGTCCGTGAGGGCGGCCTGGCATGCATGGTCGTCACCCATGACACCCGACTCATGGACATCGCGGACCGCGTGATGCGCATCGAGGACGGCCGCATCGTCGAGGGAGGCTCGGCGGACGGCGCCGAGTGATGCCCACACGGCCGAGCCACTACGTGTGCGCGCGTGTGATCCCCTAGCATGGGCTCGTGCCCGCCAGCATCAACCCGGCGTTCGCCCGCCGCATGCAGGGCGCCAGCGGCGAGCTCGCCGCCATCCTGGCACTCGCCTCCGGGACTGACCTGATCAGCTTCGCCGGCGGTCTTCAGCCTGGCCGACGAGGCGACGATCGACGAGGGCGCCTCCCGCCTCGGCAGACTCATCCGATCAGCACTGGAGAAGCGATGACCGAGACGATCCAGCACTTCAGCACCGAGCCGGGCGGCACCCCGACAGCCCCGGGCCGCTACGTGGTCGTGGATGACGTCCAGCCGGTGGAGTTCGTCCCCGGCCTGGCATTCCGACCCATCCTCGGCGACGGCAGCCTGGTGAACTTCGTCTCCTTCGAACCGGACACTGAGGCGCCCACACACGTCCACGTCGAGGAGCAGTTCACCATCGTGCTGGAGGGCGAGTTCGAGTTCGAGCTCGACGGCGCGGTGCGCACCATGCGCCCCGGCGATGTCGCGGTCATCCCGCCATGGGTTCCGCACGGGGCGCGCACCAACGACACCACCTGTCGTGAGATCGATGTATTCACGCCACCGCGTCGCTCCCTCCTCGAACATGCAGCGCGTCGGAGCGCCCCGCCTCCAGCGGGCGCGGGAGAGTAGTTGGAGCTCGGGCTCGCCGGCCGCCGCGCGCTGGTCACCGGCGGCTCGAAGGGCATCGGCCTGGCCATCGCAGAGGAGCTGACCGCAGAGGGCGTTGATGTCGCCATCTGCGCACGCAACGCAGCGGAGGTCGAGGCAGCCGCGGCGCGGTTGCGAGCCTCGGGGCGGATCGTGCACGCCCAGACGGCCGACGTCACCGACCCCGAGCAGGTCAGCGACCTGGTGACCCAGAGCGTCACCGCGCTCGGCGGCCTGGACATCCTGGTCAACAACGCAGGCGCCGCCCACCCGGGGAACTTCGAATCCCTGACCGACGCGGACTGGCATGCCGACCTCGACGTCAAGCTGCTCGCCCAGATCCGCTGCACCAGGAGCGCGCTGCCGCATCTCCGTGCCAGCAGTGCGCCGCGGGTCATCAACATCAACTCCGTCTACGCGCGGTACCCGGATCCGGCCTTCTTCGCCACCACGGTCAACCGGGCCGCCTGCCTCAACCTCTCCAAGGCTCTCGCACGCGAGCTCGCCGGCGACCGAATCCTCGTCAACAGCGTCAACATCGGCTTCGTGGCAACTCCGCAGTGGGAGAACATCAGGCGCCGCCGCGCCCCTGACCTAAGCGCCGAGGAGTTCTTCGCCAAGCTCGCCGAGGACGAGGTCCCGCTGGGCAGGTTCGGCACCGTCGATGAGGTCAGTGGTCTCGTTGCCTTCCTGGCCGGGGACCGCGCCAGCTACCTCACCGGCACATCGATCGATGTCGCGGGCGGCATGGGCAAGTACGTCTGATTAGCGGCATTGACTGAACGTCGCGCGCCCGCACCGAGCGGTGCTGGAGCTTTCACCGCTCGTGTGTCTGAGTTGATCGCCGCGTTGCGCCCGGGTGAGGTCGTCAGCTATGGCCAGGTGGCGGCGTGGGCCGGTCGTCCCGGCGCGGCCCGGGCTGTCGGCCAGGTCCTTGCCCACTCGGGGGGTCTCCCCTGGTGGCGCGTGGTCACGGCCGCCGGCCGTCTGACGCCCGGGCACGAGCGCACCCAGGCTCGCCGTCTGGCCGCGGAGAACGTGACCGTGTCCCGGAGTCGAGTGGTCGGGTTCGCGGACAGGAGGAGGAAGCCTGCTCGTAGAGTCACCGTCCACGCAGCCGTGCCATTCAGAGGGTGCTGATGGATATCACCGACCTGATCCTGCACGACCACCACGAACAGCGTCGGCTGTTTGCGTATCTCGATGACATCGACCGTTCCAATACCGAAGCCTTGGGCGCGGTCTGGACGCGCCTGCGCATCCTCCTCGAGGTGCACGCCGAGGCAGAGGAGCAGCTGTTCTACCCGCACCTGCTCAAGATCGGCACCGGCGTGGGTGGAGAGGGCAGCGCCGTCCACGAGGTCGAGGACGTGATCAAAGACCACAACGACATCCGCGACGCCGCCGAGGAGGCCCGCGCGCACGCCGTGGGCAGCGATGGTTGGTGGCAGGCCGTGGCGAAGACAAACAAGGCCAACAGCGATCACATGGCCGAGGAGGAGCGCGAGGACCTGGTCGATTTTCGCCGCCATGCCGACCTCGACCTGCGGCACGACATCGCGGTTGCATTCGCCACCTTCGAGGCGAGCCATCTCACCGGTATCGAGGCCAGGGACAAGGACCCCGAGGGGTATGTCAAGCAGTACAGCTGACGGGTGCCAGGTCGGCCTCAGCCGGCGGTACCGTCGATGGTCACCTCAAAAAGCGGGCTCCCCTCGACCATGGTTTCGACATCGTCGCGCTTCCAGGTCCGCGCGATATGGGGGAGCACCTCGCGACGCTCGGCCGGTTCAGTGATGACGCGGGCGGTGGCGGCGAGATCGGCACGCACCGGACCTTTCAGATGGAACGTGAAGTGCGGGTCAGCTTCAAGGTTGGCAAGGTAGTTCCGCTTGAACCCCGGCATGCCGCTCACGTACAGCCGGCCGTCGATGTTGTGGAAGACGATCTCCAGGCGACGGGGCTGACCGCTCTTGCGACCAGTCGTGGTGATGTCGATGACGCCGCCGCGGGAAAGGGCGTCGCGGACTGGTTGGTCGAGGTTGGCGGGGGTCATGGTTCGTCCCTGTTGGCGCGTCGGCCGAGGATGGTAAGTCGATGAGCACTATGACCGCCCTGCGTGTGGCGCTGATCGGCTACGGCTTGGCGGGGCGCGTGTTCCATGGCCCGCTGCTCCGAGCCACACCCGGGCTGATCGTCAGCGCGATCGTCGTGAACAACCGCGGACGGCGTGACCGGGCGGCCGTCGACTTTCCTGAGGCGGTACTTCTGTCGAGTGCCGACGACCTGTGGGCTCGCCGTGAGGACTTCGACCTGGTGGTGATCGCGACGCCGCCGGGTTCGCACACCCAGCATGCGCAAACGGCGATCGACGCCGGCCTCGCGCTGGTGCTGGAGAAACCGCTGGCCACCAACGCCGATGACGCACGCAGACTGATCGCGCGTGCCGCGGCTGCCCAGGTCTTGCTGGTTCCCTTTCACAACCGCCGATGGGACAGTGACCAGCTGACGCTGCGCAGCCTGATCGCCGCGGGAGAACTGGGGGACATCTACCGCTATGAGTCGCGGTTTGAGCGATGGCGGCCGAATCCGAACACAAGCGCCTGGCGCGAGGCCCTGTCTCCCGCGGAGGGAGGCGGCGTGCTCCTCGACCTCGGCGTCCACCTCGTCGACCAGGCCCTATCTCTGTTCGGGCCGATCACAGGGGTGATCAGCGAGGTGGAGGCGCGTCGAGGCGAGGCTGACGACGACGTGTTCATCGCGCTGCGCCACGCATCTGGAACCCGGTC
>CATPCA010000254.1 GCA_955652545.1 Candidatus Dormiibacterota bacterium | reverse complement strand
TCACCGTGCGTTCGGAGTTGAAGGACGCGCCCGCGGACCCATGGTCGTTCTTCGGTCAGGTGGTGGTCGACACGCTCACCCACGACGCCGCGACGCTGCGCCACCTGATCTCTCGAGTAGGTGTGGCCAACGTCGTGATGGGCACAGACTCGCCGTTCGACATGTCCACTCCCGAACCGATGAAGATGCTCCGCGAGGTGGCCGACGAAGCGACGGTGCGGGCGATCACAGCGGACAACATCGCACGCGTCTACCGGCTCTCCGCACGCGTCGGCACGGGCTGAGCATGGTTGAGTCAGCGGACCGGCTCCTGCGCATCCTGGAGGCCTTCGAGCCACGCGAGCGCGACGTCAGCCTCGGCGACCTGGCGGACCGCGTCGGCCTCCCCAAGAGCTCGGTGCACCGCCTGCTCTGCACTCTTGTGGCGCACCGATTCGTCGACCGCGACCCGGCCACGCGGCGCTACACGCTGGGCATCCGCCTGTTCGAGCTGGGCTCGGCTGCGATCCACGAACGCGGCTTGTATGGCGCGGCGCAACCGCTGCTCGAGGATCTGTCCAGGACGACCGGGGAGACGTGTCACCTCGCGGTGCTCTCCGGCATCGACGCTGTGTACGTGTACAAGGTCGACGGGCCGTCGAACATCACGATGTCGTCGCGGGTCGGCGGGCGCGCTCCGTGTCACGCCACCAGCATCGGCAAGGTGCTGATCGCCTGGGCGTCGGATGAGCTCGTCGCCGAGGTCCGCGCTCAACCGATGCGCGCGTTCACGCCGCAGACGATTACGTCGGTGGCGGACTTCGACGCCGAGCTGACGCGCGTGCGCGCGCAGGGGTACGCGCTCGACCTCGAGGAGTATTCCGAAGGCCTGCGCTGCGCCGCCGCCCCTGTTCGTGACCAGACGGGCCGGGTCACGTCGGCGCTGGGCATCGCCGGTCCGCGCACCCGGTTCGAAGGGGAGCGACTCACCGAGCTCATCCCCGTGGTGGTCAGAGCCGCCGGTGCGCTCTCCCGCAACCTCGGATTCGTGGAATACCACAACCTCGCCACGGTGGTATAGGTGGACCGTCGCGCCATCGTCGTGGGAGGTTCGCTGGGCGGCCTCACCGCCGCCCTGCTGCTGCGCGATGCGGGATTCGAGGTGTCCGTCCATGAGCGATCCGCGCAGCTGTCCGACCGTGGCGCGGGAATCATCGCCCATCCCGATTCGCTCCGATATCTGCTCGAACGCGGTCTCGGCGGCCTCGACGAGGTGAGCATCCCGGGTGGAAACCTGCGCTACGTGGACCGCGACGGCCGGCTGGTATGGGATCGGCCGAGCGGCTACCGCTTCACCTCCTGGTTCGCGCTGTACACACGGTTGCTCGACCATCTGCCCGACTGCGCCATGCACTTTGGCGAGTCGCTGACCAGCCTGGTCGATGACGGTGAGGCGGTGACCGCGCTCTTCAACGGTGCTGAGGAGCAGCGCTGCGACCTCCTGGTCTGCGCCGACGGCATCGCGTCAACAGCGCGCAGACTTCTCCTTCCCGCGATCGAGCTCGTCGACTCCGGGTACATCGGCTGGCGGGGCACGGTGCCGGTCGCCGGCCTAGACCCGCGCCTGCGCGCGGCGCTCGCCGACCACATCACCTATCAACTGCTCGACGCGGGCCACATCCTCGCTTATCCGATCCCCGACGCGCGCAACCGACAGCTGGGCGCGGGGACGTCGCTCAACTGGATCTGGTACCGCCGCCTCGCTGACGGTGAGATGACGCGGGCGATGACCGACGGCGGCGGGAGGCACCACGACCTCTCCGTGCCCCCGGGGGCGGTTGCGGCCACCGCCGTCGCCCAGCTCCGCGAGCTTGCGGACGCGCTACTGTCCGACGATCTCGCACCCCTGGTGCTGGCGACGGACCAACCGTTCATCCAGCGCGTCGTCGACGTCGAGGTTCCCCAGATGGCGTTCGGACGCGTCTGCCTCATCGGCGACGCCGCGTTCGTGGCCCGACCACATGCGGCCGCGGGCACCGCCAAGGCGGCGGCGGACGGGTGGTCACTCGCGCGCGCCATGGCCGGCGCCGGCGACATCAGCGACGGATTGCACCGCTGGCAACCGCGTCAGCTCGAGCTGGGCAGCAGTCTTGTACGACGATCTGCCCTTTTGGGCGATGCGCAGTTCCGCGGTGGGTGGATTCCGGGCGACCCCTCGCTGCGATTCGGGCTGCGCGCAGCCGGCGACTCCTGCTTTGATCTCGCCGCAGCAGACAGGCAGCCTACACACAACCCGCTGTCCGGCACCAGGCGTTGAAGGGACCTACCGTGGCCGAGCTAGCAGTCATGCGCAGCAGTGATCTCGACGACCACACAGCACAAACGCCAGGCCTGCGGCGCCTCGAAGCCATCTCGTCGCGCCTGGTGGGAAGCGAGCACATCTGGATGGGCCTGTCCGTGCTGCCGCCGGGCGGACGCACCGCGTGGCATCACCATGGTGAGTCCGAGACGGCGCTGTACGTCCTCAGCGGAGTCGGTCGATGGTGGATCGGCGACGACCCGGCGGACGCTCGCGAAGCCCATCCTGGCGACTTCGTGTTCGTCCCGCCCAACGTACCCCACTGGGAGGAGAACGCCAGCGCCGAGGAACCGGTGGAGATGATCGTGGCGCGCAGCACCCAGGAGGCCGTCGTGGTCAACCTGGATCGGCCTCAGCCCGGACAGACGGGGCGCTGAGGGACCCGCCCTCAGCCGGGGCACCGCGCCGGCCGGGCGTGGTGGGTTGTCCCTTGACGACGCCCGTGGCGAATCCCGATACTGTGCCGTGAGCGGAATGCCGTTCCATCTTGCGGAACGGGCACATGAGGCGGGGCTGGCCCGATGACGACACCGCGCCAGGACCTGGGCCAGTACGCACACGGCCAGTTCCGCGTCGACTACGAAGACCGCCCCGATCACGCCGCCCTGCGACTGAAGCGGATCGCACGCGCGCGCGAGGCCATGGATGCGGCAGGTGTCGACGCTCTGCTGGTCTGGAAAAACGAGAACGTCCGCTACCTCACCGGGTTGCGCGCCCAGATCATCGCCGGCAAGAGCGCAGTGCTCAACGGCTGTCTCCTGGTGCGCGATCACGACCCCATCCTGTTGTGCTCGGGCGGCGAGATCGAGCGCGTCAAGCTGGTGATGACGTGGATCGAGGAGGCGTACGCGGTTCCGATCATGGAGGCGCGGGGGCTGGTCCGCGGGATGGTGGAGAGCACGCTCAAACCGCTCTTCGAGCGCCTCAAGCTCAGCTCGTCCAGAGTCGGCGTCGACGAGTGCGGCTTTGCGCTGGTGCAGGCGATCTCCGAGCTGATGACGGGCGTCGTCCTCGCTGATGGCGACGCGGTGATGCAGGCAGCGAGGCTGATCAAGTTTCCCGAAGAGATCGCCCTCATGGAGGAGGTCGCGGCCATCGCCGAGGCGGTGACGCAGACCGCCATCGACACCGTGCGTCCGGGCATCCGCGAGACGGATGTGGTTGCGGAGGCGATGCACACCCTCTT
>CATPCA010000253.1 GCA_955652545.1 Candidatus Dormiibacterota bacterium | reverse complement strand
TCGATGTTGAAGCCGCCATCGGTGATCAAAGGCGGAGGCTCGACCGCGCAGACGCGGAACTCGTAGACGGGCAGACCGTCCTCTGAACGGTCGGTGCCGAACACCTCGCAGAGGACGCCAAGCTCGAACGCGGAGACGCGCTGGCCGACAGCCGCGGCGACCCTAAGAAGCATCTTCGTAGTTTGGCACAAACCCTCCGACCTTTGGCGTTTCTGCCACTCGCGGTGGCGCATGGCCTCGCTTACGGTGGACGTAGCGGCAACGCGGTAACAGCCAAGGAGTGGCAGAGATGAATGAGTTTGAGATCACGGAGCTGGGCCAGGTCAGGGAGCAGGAGAACATGCTCGAGCGGTCGCAGTCGCAGGCGCTGCGCCGGGCCCGACAGGACGTCGACGGGCCGAGCGGATCAGGGCTCGGGCAGCTGATCGCGTGGCGCCGGCCATTCGTCGCGCGGCTGGGATCGACGAACGCACGATGATCGCGCGCATCTGGACGGGCGCCACGCGGACACGAGATGCCGCGGCGTACCAGGAGTACATGGGCCGCGTGGCAATGCCGGGCTACGGCGAGGTCGCCGGCAACCGCATGGTGCTGATGCTTCGGCGGGATCGCGATGACGATCGAACCGAGTTCACCATGATCACCCTATGGGCGGACCTCGAAGCCGTGCGCCTCTTCACCGGCCCGCAGGCGGAGACCGCGGTGTTCTACCCGGAGGACGATCGCTTTCTTGTCGAGCGCGAACGTCTCGCTCGTCACCACGTGGTGTATGGGTGGCACAGATCCGTCCTCGGCTGGTCCCGACACGGAGAGGGCGCGCCCCTGACCGGTCGAGTCGCGTCCTTTGATCTGACCTCGGCGTCCAGCAAATAGGGGCGCTTCGGGGGTACGCAGTTCGCCTACGCCGGCAGCAGAACGAGGGCGTCGACATGCCTCGGGCGAAGCACAGCGAAATGTCGACGATCCAGTGTTGCAAGCTTTCGCTCCCCGAGGCGCTCCACGACAGCGAGGACGGCGGAGTCGACAAAGCCCAGGTCCTGATCGGCATAGCGATCCATCAGCTGGCGGACTCTGGCGTAGTCAGCCAGCAGCAGGTCCATCACGACATACGCACCTCGCTCCACGTCACTCATCAAAGCGAGCATCGGCGCCGGGCCCATCCGCTCCGAGACGAGGTAGTCGAGCTCGGGCAGAACCGGGCTCGGGATCACCAAAGCCTCGTCGCACTCCTCGATCAGACGACGGCAGCGTCCGTGGTCACGATCTCGGCGGTCCAGAGACGCGTAGAGCGGGCCGGTGTCGAGGATCAGCGCCACGTTCGAGGCGGCTGGCGCTGGGAGCCTCGGATCGCGGCGGTGCGAGACGGCGACGACTGACCAGCCCCGATGCTGGCCGGCCTGGGCCGGTACGAGCGGGCCTTTTCCTCGAGAGCTTCACGAACCACGGTGGCAAGCGACACCTTGCGTTCGCGAGCCAGCTCCCGGAGACGGTCGACCGTCTCCTCATGTGCCATGATGGTAGTGCGCTGCATGGCATCATTATGTCACGTATTATATCGTTCGCTACTGGAGGCATTGGCCGGGTGACATACAGGCAGGTCGAACTCTCCGACGGACGCGTGATCGAGGTGCTCAGCGACGGACCGGAAGACGGCATGCCACTGGTCTTTCAGAATGGCACACCCACTGCAGCTATGCTGTTTCCACCGCTCGTCGAGATCGCGGCCGCTCGCGGTCTGCGCACGGTCACGTACTCCCGCCCCGGGTACGCGGGCTCGACCGAGAGACCAGGTCGGTCGGTGGCCGACGCCGCCGCGGACGTCGCCGCGATCCTGGATGCCATCGGCGCGGACAGATTCGTCACCATCGGCTGGTCTGGCGGTGGTCCCCACGCATTGGCGTGTGCGGCGCTCCTTGCCGACCGCTGCGCTGCCGCTGTCTCGCTCAGTGGCGTTGCGCCATATCCCGCCGCTGGCCTGGACTGGCTCGCCGGTATGGGTCCGGAGAATGTCGAGGAATTCACGCTTGCCCTCGAGGGCGAATCGGCGCTCACACCGTGGCTGGAGGAGGCGGCCAAGCAACTCGCCGCAGTGCAGGGGGGCGACGTGGCCGCAGCGCTCGGAGGTTTGGTCTCTGACATCGACAAGGCGTCGCTCACCGGCGACTTCGCGGAGTTCGTGGCCGCCACTTTCCGGCGGGCCGTGTCGGCGGGGGTCGCTGGCTGGCGTGACGACGACTTGGCCTTCGCCAAACCATGGGGGTTCGAGCTCGACGCGATCGAGCGACCGGTGGCAGTGTGGCAGGGAGGCGAGGATCGCATGGTGCCGATGGCCCACGGCCAGTGGCTTGCTGAGCACATCCCCGGCGCGCACAAGCACCTGTATCCAGACGAGGGACATCTGTCCCTCGGGGTCAGCGCCCTCGACCGAGTTGTGGACAACCTTGTCGAGCTGGCCGGCTGACGGTCGCCCCCCGAACATACGTTCGTAGAATCGGCGCCGGGATGTTTGCTTGGCGCGACCTGGCGTGGACCGGCGAACTCGTCTCAGCTTCTACGGCAGACTATCGCCTGTGCGCAACGACCACGACATTCTCGCGGGTCTGTCCCGCTCGTATCTCTTCGACGGCATGACCCGCGATCAAATCGAGCCGCTCGCCGCCGTCACGAAGGCGAGGGAGTTGGTTCGTGGCGAACACGTCTGCCACATCGGCGATCCCGCCGATGAGCTCTACGTGGTCATGACGGGCGAGGTCAAGGGCTACATCGTCGACGCGGATGGCGACGAGGTGATCCATTCCCTGCACGGCCCCGGGATGACGCTCGGGGAGCCCGGCTATTTCGCGGCGGACCGCGTTCGCATCGTCGCGGTGGTCGCGGTCGTGCCGTCGATGGTCCTGCGCCTTGACCGGGGCGCGCTCGCTCCGTTCTTGGAGCAGCACACGGTTGTCAAGGACCGTGTGCTGGAACGCCTCGCATCCAATTCGCGGTGGCAGACGATGGTGATCTCCTCGCTGGCCACGCGGCCCCTCACCGAGCGCCTCGTCCTGCGTCTGCTGGAGCTCGTCGACTCAAGCCCCGACCCTGTTGCCGGACGGGCCGCCACACCGAAGATCTCGCAGTCCACCCTCGCCGCCATGGTCGGGGTGAGCCGTGAGAACGTGAACCGAGCCCTGGCTGTGCTGATGAGCGACGGTGCGATCCGCCAGGAGGACGGCAGGTACGTGCTCGTCGACGAGGAGCGGCTGCGTCGTCGCGTGGCCAGCGACTGGCCACTCGCCGCGCGACGTGACCGGCGGATCGACTCGACCGCACTGTAGATGCGGCCGACCTGTGCCGTTGAGTCACATCCGCTCGGTGATCCAGCGTCATAGCGCCGGGGCCGATCGTGCTCTCAGCATGCGGTGGTCAGCCGCACCAAGGGGGTCACCATGAAGAGCTTCGACGCAGAATGGCTTGCTGGATCGTTTGGAGATGCCTTCACGGGCGTCGCCATCACGCCGAGCGACGACGCGTACGGCGCCGCCCGCGCGGTGTGGAACGGCACCGTCGACGCCCGCCCCGCGCTGATCGCACAGTGCCAGACGACCGACGACATCGTCGCCGCCGTCAATCTCGTCCGTACGTCAGGGTGCACGTTCTCGGTGCGTGGGGGAGGCCACAGCGTCGCCGGGTTCAGCACCTGCGACGGAGGTGTCGTGATCGACCTCTCGCACATGCGAGACGTCACCGTGGACGTCGACCGGCGCACTGCGAGCGTTGAACCAGGAGCGAGGTGGGCTGACTACGACGCCGCCACAGCCGCTCACGGGCTGGCAAGCACGGGCGGGCTGATCTCGAGCACCGGCGTCGCCGGGCTGACGCTCGGTGGTGGCATCGGCTGGTTGCAGCGCAAGCACGGACTGGCATGCGACAACCTCGTGGCGGCCGACGTCGTGACGGCAGACGGGGAGGTCGTACGCGCCAGCGCCACGGAAAATTCTGGGCTCCTGTGGGGACTCCGCGGCGGTGGTGGCAACTTCGGTGTCGTCGCGAGATTCGAGTTCGCCCTTCACCCTGTATCGACGATTCTCGGCGGCCTGATGCTCTTTCCACTCGACCGCGGCAAGCGGGTTTTGCAGGCCTTCCGCGAGTGGGCATCCGATGCGCCTGACGAGGCGACGATGCTGGCGGCCATCATGACCGCGCCGCCCGAGCCGTTCGTCCCGCCCGATCTCATCGGCCGCAAGGCGGTGGCGATCGTCGGGTGTTGGTGCGGTGATCTCGACGCCGGCCACATCGCGATCGAACCGCTGCGGCAACTCGGTCCGGCCGTGGACCTGTTCGGTCCGATGCCCTATCCCGCCCTCCAGGGGATGCTCGACGCCGGCGCGCCCAGCGGCCTTCGTAACTACTTCCGCGGGGGTTATGTGTCCGATCTCCGCGACGACATCATCGACGTCGCGATCGAGCACGGTGCGCGCCTGCCCTCGCCGATGTCCGCGATTCACTTTCATCAGATGGGAGGAGCGGTCGGGAGAGTGGCGCCGGAGGCGACGGCGTTCAGCGGCCGCGCGGCCGGCTACACATACAACGTCGTGTCGACGTGGGTTGATCCGCAGGAGGACGCCATGCACATCGCGGCGAACCGTGAACTCTCGGCCGCCCTGGCTCCGCTGTCCGAGCAGGGCGCCTACGTGAACTTCCTTCCCGACACCGACGGGGATCGGACGCGCGAGGCGTACGGCGATGAGGTGTACACACGGCTCGCTCGCTTGAAGCGCGAGCATGACTCAGCCAATCTGTTCAGCCACAACCAGAATGTGAGGCCGGCGAGGTGACACGCCCTCGCCGATTCCTGATCGCAACGTGGGACGGAGGCGGCAACACACCGCCTGCCTTCAACCTGGGGACACGGTTGGTGCGCCGAGGTCACCGTGTGCGCATGCTCGGCTGGGAATCGATGGCTCAACGCAGCGTCGTGTCCGGCATCGAGTTCACGCCATACGAGTCGATCCCTCCGTGGCCGGCCCACCTCAGCATGGACGACGCGTGGGACCGCGTGGTCCCGATGTTGCACGGTCCGGCGACGCGCGACGACATCCTTGCCGAGGCCCACGCGTTCCAGCCCGATGTGCTGGTCCTGGACTGCATGCTGGGCGCTGGTTTCGCCGCCGCACGGCAGCTCGAGCTACCAACCGCTGTGCTGACCCACGTTCTGTACTCCGCGTTCGTCGCCGCGTGGGGTGACCAGGTCATGCGCACCAGCGTGTGCGACCTCTTTGCGGCGACGGACCGCGTGCTCGCGCTGGTGCCGCCTGGGTTCGACACACCGATCGCGCTGCCGGCGAACACGTTCTATGTGGGGCCCATCACACCCCCGGCGTCGGGAGGACGCCGTGACGACCTGGGCTCGTCCGATCTCGCGATGCTCACCATTCCCGGTGATCCCTGGGTACTGCTCAGCCTGAGCACCACGCTGCAGCGACAGAGCGAGGCGCTGCCCGCGATGCTCGCGGCGGTGGCATCGCTGCCGGTGCGCGTGCTGTTGACGCTGGGCGGAGCTCTCCCCATCAGCGCGGTCGACGCACCGCCCAATGTGACGGTTCGCGACTTCGTGCCCCACGACCAGCTTCTGTCACGCATGGCAGTCGTGATCTGTCACGGTGGTTTGAGCACCATCACGGCGGCGCTGGCCGGGGGCGTTCCGCTTGTCTGCATCCCGCAGGGCCGAGACCAGCACATCAACGCGGCTCGCGTCACGGCCTGCGGGGTCGGGCGAGTCGTCGCGCAGGACGCGTCCGCGACGGGGATCGCGAGCGCTGTTCTTGCAGTGGTCCGGGACGAGCCGGCGCACGCCCGCGCGCGTCGCTTCGCTGCGGAGGTCGCGGCGCTCGGCGGTGGCGAGCACGCGACGGC
>CATPCA010000252.1 GCA_955652545.1 Candidatus Dormiibacterota bacterium | reverse complement strand
CGTAGACGTTGCCGGCGGCATCCTGCGACATCCCGCCGGCGGCCCAAGCACCGCCTTCGCGATTGCTGGAATCCTGCTCGGTCGAGGCCCACCACTGCACCGACGTGCTGAACGTCTCCGCGTGGCTCAGCACATACCCGTGGTAGTTGCCGCAGTCACCCCATAGACCGCCGAGAGGCACGAAGACGCGGCCGGCGGCAACCATCAGCGCCCCTCGTTGCTGCTCGACGTTGGCGTCGAAACGATTGTCGCTCGGGGTGATGGGAGTCATCCAGAAGAGCTGGCCATTGCTCAGGTTGATGCCGGCCAACTCGAAGACATACGAGCCGGGCGCGTTCTGGATCTCCGGAGCGACGAACACGGCCCCCTTGTCGACCACCGGTGTGCCGGTGATGCCCAGCGGGTTGATGTTGCCGCAGGGGAAGTTGCTCGTCCGTGGCGGGCCAAGATGTCTTTGCCATTGCACCGACCCGCTGGCGGCCGACAGGGAGTAGACGGTGTTGTTCTCCGTGGCCACGATGACCTGGCCGCCCACCACCACCGGCTGGCCGTACACCTTCCCGTCCAGCTGGGACGACGTCCATCGCGCAGCGGGACTGGAGAGTCCGGGGTCGGAGGTGTCGTTGCCTTGCCGCGTGTTGTCGCCGTGGAACGTCGGCCAGTCCGCGGCAGACGCGGTGCCGGGAATCAGGGCAATCGCGAGCACGGCGGCGAGCAGGGAATACCGTCGCCAGGCAGGAACTGCAACACGCTGTCGGCACACGTCGCGGTGACGATAGCACGCCAACGTCGGTGTTCCACCGCGGCGAACTGCGTCACGCGTTAGCGCACCAATCGCGCCAGATGGTTGTGAGCAGATGAACGAATGCTGAACAAGACAACCGTCCAGATGACGATTGTGTGACGGGCCTGCGGTTGCCGATTGCACAGCCCTAGAGTCGCCGTTGTCCGCTACGTCCGTCGCACTGTGTCAGCACGCAATCCTTGGGGAACCCATCCGGTGCCACGGCCCATCTCTCGAACACTGGTGATCGTCCTGGCCGCGGCCATCGTCGGCGCGGGCGCACTGACACAGACGGCACACAGCGCATCCGCCGCCGGGACGTTCGGCGTGTATGGCTTTGACATCTCCTGGCCGCAGTGCGGCGGCAGCTATCCCACCCCGGGGTTCGCCGTCGCCATCGTCGGCGTCACCGGCGGACACGGCTTCTCGGGAAACCCGTGCCTGGCGAGCGAATCCATGTGGAGCCAGCAGGCTTCGCTTCCCAGCAGCCTCTACGTCAACATCGATCTTCCCAGCACGGCGCCGTCCCAGGGGGCAACCGGGCCGGCGGGAAGGTGCGCCGCCGCCGACGTCAGCTGTTTTGCCTACAACTACGGCTTCAACAACTCGCAATATGCCGTGAACTACGCCAACGCCCAGGGTGTCGATGCGCACGTGTGGTGGCTCGACGTCGAGACCAACAACAACTGGCAGACAACGTCTCGCGTCGCCGGCACCTACAGGACCGTCGCGCCGGCCACGCCGCAGACGCCGGCGGCGTACGCGTACCGCACTGCCGCGAATGCCCGGTCCATCGCCGGAGCGATCGCGGGTCTGGCCGCCTCGAACAAGGTGGTCGGCGTCTATTCGACCGGTTACCAGTGGAACCTGCTCGCCGGCACCTACGCGCCGCAGGTGCCGGTGTGGTATGCAACCGCCGACAATGTGGGCCGCGCCCCGCTGTACTGCACCCAGTCCCACTCGTTCACCGGCGGTCCGATCTGGTTGGTTCAGTACGCCGTCGCCCCGGGTGCGCCGGGGTATGGATTCGATGGCGACTACGCGTGCACGACCGAGGCAGGCTGGGAATCGCTGGCCGGTATCCACCTCGCCGCGGTCGAGGCGACGGGGCAGGGCGACTCTGCCATCGCCATCAACGACAACCGCATCTACGTGCGGCCGAACACCGGGACGTCATTCGGCAAGCTGGTGGCCATGTCGAGCACGCCGTTCTATGGGAGTCGCGCGACGACGTTCGCCCGGCTGGACGGCGCGGCAAAGCCTGAGTCGGCGGTGGCGATCAATGACAAGAGCATCTGGGTCATGAAGAACACTGGGGGCGCCTTCGGACCCCCGGTACGCTGGTCCAACATCCCGTTCTACGGGTCGCGGGCCACACTTCTGGCCGATCTCGACGGCACTGGGTTTCCCTCAGCGGTAGCTGTCAATGACAACAGCATCTGGGTGATGCGCATGAACAGCGCCAGGACGGGGTTCGACGCACCGCAGCGCTGGTCGTCCTCACTCTTCTACGGCAGCCGCGGAACCTTCATCGCGGATCTCAACGGGAAGGGCATGGCCTCGGCCGTGGCGATCAATGGCAACGGCATCTGGGTGATGCGCAACAGCGGCAGCGCCTTTGGTCCGCCGCAGCTGGCCAGCTCGGCAACCTTCTAAGGCTCGCGGGGCGTGTACATGGCCGATCTCGACGGCCACGGGATGGCCTCGGCCGTGGCGATCAACGACTCCAGCATCTGGGTGGAGAGGAACAACGGCACCGGCCGCCTGAACCCGCCGTCGTCCATCTCCACTGAACCCTTCTTCGGCACCTGGCAGTACATGGCCGACGTCGATGGAAGCGGACGCGCCTCCGCGGTTGCGGTGGGCGCCAACGGCATCTGGGTGAAGAAGAATCTGAGCGGTCAATTGGGGCCGGCCACCCAATGGTTCAACGGTCCCTTGTACGGAACCCACTAGGCCGGGGAATCGTGTCTGCGCCGGGGGCGGGGTTGCGTGCCGATGTGCTTTCATCGACCCGTGGGAGCCACCGTCTTTCCGATCCCCTCGCGGACCTGGCAGGAACGTGCTGATCGCATTGCTGCGTCCCGCGGCAGCGTCCCGATCCACTGCAACGTCTGCGGACGATGGTCGATCATCAGGGCGGCGTCGGACAACTTCCGCGAGTCTCTCCACTGCGGACGGTGCGGCTCGTTCAACCGGCAGCGCCAGATCGCCGAGGTGCTGATGAGGAACCGCGCCTCGTCTGGCAGGCAGCGCGCACTGACCACCTTCGCGCGCGTCGAGAGGGACCGCGTCTACAACACCGAGGCACGAGGAGCGCTGCACGACACACTGCGCGCCATGCCGGGATACGCTGCCAGTGAGTACTTCGGGCCCGGCCATCGTGGCGGCGAGATGGTCGACGGGATCCGCCACGAGGACCTGCAGCAGCTCAGCTTCCCCGACGAGAGCTTCGACACCGTCCTGTCGTGCGACGTGTTCGAGCACGTGCCGGAGCCCTACGTCGCCCACCGCGAGATCTACCGCGTCCTGCGGCCGGGCGGCCGCCACGTCTTCACCGTGCCCTTCCACGCGGGTGTGAGCCGCGACGAGGTGCGGGCGCGGCCAGGGGCTGACGGTGAGCCCGAGCTGCTGGCGGAGCCGGTGTATCATGGCGATCCGCAGAACCCTGAGCTCGGCGTGCTGGTGTACACGATCTTCAGCATCGAGATGCTGGCGAAGCTCTCGGAGATCGGCTTCGCGCCCGAAATGCATCGAGTGCATAGCCGCCGGTTGGGCATCTACGGCGACAACGGGTTCGTCTTCGAGGCAGTCAAGCCCGCCTGACACGACTCGGTCGACGGTTACGCCTGAAGCGGATAGCGGGTGGCGGTCCGCGCCAGAAGCTCCTGCAGCCGTACACGCATCCGGGCCGGGCTGAAACTCTCCGTGACCAGCATCATTCCCGCCGCGGAGACGCGCTCCCAGAGGTCGGTGTCGGTCGCCAGCTCGACCACCGCCTCCGCGAAAGCGGCAGGGTCGTCGCGCACCAGGGCGTGCCGACCGTCGACGATCCCCATCCCCTCGCTGCCGATACGGGTGGTCACGACAGGGACACCGAGCGACATCGCCTGGCCCACCTTGCCCTTGACGCCGGCGCCATAGCGCAGTGGCGCGACGAACACTGCAGCCGCAGAGAAGAACGGATCGACATCCGCCTGGTACCCAGTGACGGTGACGCGCTCGGAGCTCAGCGCCCGCACCTCCTCAGGCGGGTTGGAGCCGAGAATGGTCAGCTTCCCGGGCCAATGTTGCTGGATGAGCGGCATCACCTCTTCGACGAACCACAGCATGCCGTCGACATTGGGGATGTGATCGAAACCGCCGATGAAGACCATGCCGGATCGATCTGCGCGGCCGGGCGCGTCGCCGCGCACCTCGTGAACATTGGGGAGAACGATGACCTCGGCGTCCGGGACACGCCGGACGATCTCATCCCGCTCGTCATCGCTGACCGCGGCCACCAGGTCACACTGGCGCATCAGGCGCAACTCCTCCTGGCGGACGCCTGTCGCCGCGTCGTCCGGCTCCGCTCCCGACATGGCTAGGCGTCGCTGCTCGCGCACGTAGTGGAGGTCGACCGTGTCGTAGACGATCGTCGACGCAGGAAATGCCCTGCGGGACGGTGCGTAGAAGGATTCGCCCACTGACGGCCGGCTCAGGATCACCAGGTCGTAGACGCCGGTTCGGTCGGCGACCAGGTGGTCGAAGGTCCACGGGTTGTAGAAGACCTCGATGCCCAGCTTCTGGAATTCGCGCGTATACGGCTCACGACGCAGACCGCTGGCCGGGAGGAATGTCACCTGGCAGCCCAGGTCGGCGAGGAGTCGCAGGATCCACGACATGCGCAGGCCGCCCGAGTCCCAGTCGTGCGCCGGTACGAAGTGGTCGCAGACGAGAACACGCGGCCGTCGTTCGATCCGACCACCGAGAAACCCCTTCGCGGTGCCGCTGGGCCAATGGTGAGCAAGCTCGGATCCCCACTTGGCGCCAAAGATGTATCGGTTGATGTCCATGCTCGCCTTGGTGTGGACCGACGAATCCGTCGGTCCACGTTTGACATGGCTCAGGCTTCCCTGGTGCATCACGACCGAGGTGGGCTCATAGATCACCGGGTAACCCGCGGCGCGAAGGCTGAAGCAGAGATCCGTGTCCTCGTAGTAGGCCGGTGCGTAGCGGCGGTCGAAACCGCCGACGGCGTCGAATGCAACCCGGCGAACCAGGAGCGAGGCGGCTGAGCAGTAGTCCACCGCGCGACGAACGTTGAATGCCGGCGCGTCGGGCTCGAGTCCATAGCCGAGGTTCCACGCCGTGCCGTCACACCACACGACGCTGCCCGCCTCCTGCAGGCGGCCGTTCGGGAAGACAAGCTTGCTGCCGACCGCGCCAACGCGTTCATCGCCCTCGGCCACCTCCAGGAGGGCTTCCAGCCATCCCGGCTGCACCACCGTGTCGTTGTTCAGGAGGTGGACGTAGGTGCCGTGGGCCGGTTCGATCCCGGCTGTGATCGCTTCCAGGAAGCCGAGGTTGCGTTCCAGCCGGACAACGGTGAGCCCGTCGACGGTGTCCAGCACGGTTGGCGTGCCATCGGTTGAGGCGTCGTCAACCACGATGACCTCGATGTCCGAGGTATCAGTGTTCGCGTGAACCGCCTGCAGGCAGGCCACCGTTGCGTCGACGTGGTTGTGAACAGGAATGACGACGGAGACCAGTGGCGACGGGGGCGGCGTGAATCGAACGCCATGCAGGTCCTCACGGCGTCTGATCGACGGGGTGTCAACAGTCCGGTTGTGGCCCAATGATCACGACCGGGGGTGTGACGACCCCAACCCGCGAGCAGTGGTGACGACGCGACGGACCGTCAACACAGCACGCCATCCCCTGGAAGAGGTGATCGCATGCAGATCACGATCCCGAGCCGCAAGGTCCTTGCCGACGTTGCGAACCGCGTCTTCCAGGTGATCGATGTGTACTCTCAGTCTGCCGATCTCCTCGTCCTGGCTGCGGGTTGGCCGGCGAGCGAGCAACACATCGGTGTCGACGAGCGTCGACACCGCGGGCAGCTCCTCGAGGCGGCTGCTCGATGCCACCGCGATCAGATAGGGGAACTCGATCTCGGATTGTCGTGGCCACTCCTGGTCCTCCCCGGCCACGGCAATGAGGTCTCCGGCGGGGTGCTCCACTTTGTCCAGCGCCTGCATCAGCGAACCCGTCGCGACCACCTGGCCGTACAGCACGACACTCGGAAAACGCGGGGCGAGATACTCACGGATCTCAACTCTGTCGAGCTCGTGGACGTGGAAGGGGTTGTGGTAGTCCCTGCTGTACACGGTGCGGTCGGGAGTTGACACGATGAAGATGCCGCCTTCGCGGAGCGCGCCGCAGACAACGTCCAGGAGCGTCGCGTGGTCGTCGACATGTTCCAACGCCTCGAAGCACACCACCACGTCGAATTGCTCCCCACCCAGGGCGCTGGCATCGAGCATTGACCCCTCGACGAAGTGGACGTTGTCACTCTCATGGTGCAGACGTGCGTGCTCGACGCTGGCGTGGTCGATGTCGATGCCGATGACCTCGGCGGCCACCTTGCCGAGGATTGCCGAACCGTAGCCTTCGCCACTGGCGAGGTCGAGCACGCGCTTGCCCTCGCACACCTGCGCGGCGAAGTGGTACCGA
Organism: Candidatus Dormiibacterota bacterium; assembly: GCA_955652545.1. Next base: position 7,303 of record CATPCA010000252.1, on the reverse strand, counting down.
TGCAGGTGCTCGTACACCGTTTGGTAGTCGGGTGCCCACGGCACCATGCGCTCACCGGTCCACTCGATGAGGCGAGCAGGCGAGTCAGTGGTCTGAGCCTTGTTCGCGTCGGCGGTCGTCGCGGGCCCGCCGCCGGTTGCCGGGTGTATCGCGGACACGTGCCGAGTATACCGAGCCGCGCATCAGCCCCGAACCGGGCGTCCGCGCCGGGCCTCTGCTAATCTTCCGGCGATGCTGAGCAGGGTTCGCCTGCGCCGAAGCTCCCGCGAAGCAGGAGATGCGGCCCCACGCCGCCAACTCTTCACACGGGACGCCAACAGCAGCGGCCGCCGGGTCATCGCGTTGTGGTGTGCATCCCTGCTGGTGCTCGGTGTGGCATGGGTGCTCGTCAACCCAGCCCCGTCCGGGTCGGATGAGCCGGCCCATTACATTCATGCTCTCGCCGTCGGTGGCGGTGAGTTGACCGGCCCGCACGCCCTGTTCCCTGACCAGGATCCGCGCTTTCCTGACGCGGTGAATTTCTGGAACCAGAGCAGCAGGCTCTTCGCTGTGCCGGCTCGTGTCGCCCCGGCCGCCACGTTCGCATGCACCGCGGGAAATTGGCAGACATCGGCCACCTGCACGTGGGCGTCGCGCTGCGTGCGATGGGGCGCGCCTCCGTCGTGCTCACCGATTCCTCCGACGACGGGATCGGTCAACGTGGTCACGTATACCGGTGACTACGAGCCGACCTTCTACTTGGTGCCGGGTCTTGTCGCACGCCTGGCCAACAACGACGTCAACGGGCTGCGCGTGGCGAGGCTGGGAGAGTTGGTCGTCGCCATTGCCATCCTGGGGTTGGCCGGTCTGCTGCTCTGGGATCGCCGCGAGCCGGCGATGTCCCTGGTCGGGCTGCTGATCAGCGTCACGCCGACCGCGCTGTACATGAACACAGTGGTCAATCCCAACGGTGGTGAGATCGTGTCGAGCATCGCCTTCACCGCTGCGCTCCTGCGGATACGGCGCGACGGGACGGCCGCGTCTACCTTCGCGTGGGTGGCTGCAGGGATAGCGGGCGCGCTCTGCGGCTTCTCGCGAGCCGACGGGCCGGTGTGGGTGCTGGTTGCGACGATCGCCATCGTTGCACTGCTGGGTATCAGACAATCGCTCGCGATCCTGAGATCCGGGGGGCGCTGGGCAATCTTCGCAGTGACCGCCACGGCAGCCGGCGTCATCACCGACCAGGTGTGGTGGCACTTCATTGTCGGGCTGCCCACGGTCCTGCATCCCGCGTCAGCCGGGCTCAACTACATCACCGAGATCGCCGGGGCGGTGCCGCTGCTCTACCAGCAGATGATCGGCGCGTTCGGCTGGGGCGAGGGCGACATCTCGTCGGGCAGCTTCACATACATCCTGTGGACGGTCGTCGCACTCGGAGTGGGCACGCTGGCGATGCTTGTCGCGTCACGACGAGAGCGAGTCGTCATCAGCTGTCTTGTCGCCTTCGACGTGGTGTTCGCGGTGGTGAGCGGAGCGGTGGAGCGCGTCGAGTTCGGCTTCGCCGGCACGGGGACACTGGGACGCTACCTCCTGCCGCTGGTGGCGATCACCATCCTTACAGCGGGCGAGGTCCTGCGCCGGCACCACCATCGCCTCGGGGTGGTGTCCCCGCGTCACCTGGTGGCCGTAGTGGCAGTCACCGCCGCCGCCTGCCAGGCGATCTCGTTGTGGATGGCGGCGCGGGCCTACGCCGTGGGCCTCCCCGGTCCCCTCTTCTTCCTCGGTGACAGCCAATGGCATCCGCCGCTGGGGTGGGCGCCATGGCTGGTGCTGGGGGCGATCGGGTGCTGCGGCATCGCCGCCGTCGGTCTGCTCGCCACGGCGGAGAACCGGCGGCTCACGCCTCGAAGTTGATGTGCAGGCGCTCCTCAGCGCAACCCCTGCACGATGGCCGCCGCGGCGCCGAGCCCGGCGAGCGCGAGCGTCCATGACCGCACTGCATTCTCATCCAGCCGCCGCGCCATCATCACCCCCGCTGCGAACCCCGCCAGTACGGCCAGGGCGCCGCCAACGAAGAACCACGCCGACAGGGGCGGCACTCCGCGCGACGCCACCGACACAATGTTGATGCCGAGGAAATACGCCCCCAGGGTTGCCCGCGTCTGCGCCGGCGACCAGCGCGCGTTCAACGCGTAGCCTGCCACCGCCGGACCGCCGACACCGCCGGCGACATTCATCGCGCCGCTGACGGCCCCGGCGAGAACTGCCCCGACGCGACCGGCGAGTCTCTGCGCCTCGCGGCCCGACGCCAGCACAGCCACCGTGACCAGCACCAGGCCTCCCGCCACGACCGCAAGCACGTGGGGGTCGGCGCTGCGGATCAGCCACGCGGTCAGCAGCGCGGCGAAGGTGGCGGGGACCAGCAGCAGGAACACCTGGCGCAGGTCGGCAGCCCGCCGTTCGCGCCCGACCACCAGCAGGTTGACGGCGATCGCCAGCACGTTGGCAACGCGGACGCCGTCACCGCCACCGAGAACTATCGTCAGGAGGGGCGCGCACACCAGCGAGAAGCCGATGCCCGTGACCGCCTGCGCGGTAGCCCCCGCGGCGACGGCGACGAGCGCAGCACCTTCAGCGAGGCTCACCGACCAGATGGTGCCCAATCGCATCGTGGTCGGGCGCCGCTGCGAGGTTCTCCTCCCTGACGCAATCGACGACGCGCCCGAGCACCAGCGTCGCCGGGGCGGCGATGCGCGCCGTGGCCACCGCTGCGGCGATGTCGCGCAACGGGGCACGGACCGTCGTCTGGGCGTGGGTCGTGGCGCCGGCGATGATTGCGGCCGGCCAGTCCGGCCCCAGCACGGGGGTGAGTCGCTGGGCCACTCGGGGCAGCACCGCCAGTGGCATCAGCACCACCAGCGTGTCGACAGCTGCTGCGACGGCCTCGAGGTCGCGCGGGAGCTGTCCGTCGCTGTCGCGGCCGGTGACGATCGCCACCGAGCCGGAGACGCCGCGAAACGTGACCGGGATGCCCGCCGCCGCCGGCGCGGCCAGCGCGGAGGTCACGCCGGGCACCACGTGGGTGGCGATCCCGGCGGAGCGCAACGCATCCAACTCCTCACCACCCCTGCCGAACACGAACGGGTCACCGCCCTTGAGCCGCACCACCTCCAAGCCCGCGCGCGCAGCCTCGATGAGCTGCGCGGTGATGTCGTCCTGGGAGGTGCGCAGGCCGCCGCCCCGCTTGCCGACGTCGACCAGCCGCGTCCGCGCGCCGCACTCCTCGAGGATGCCAGGTGAGACGAGGGCATCGTGGAAGACGACGTCGGCATCGATCAGCAGCTCACGCGCGGCAAGGGTGAGCAGACCCGGGTCCCCCGGGCCTGCACCGACCAGGTGCACGACGCCGGCCGGCGCGGCGACGTCCCACGCGCCGGCGCCGAGCAGTGAGCCCGCCGCCGCGCGACCACCCCTGCGGCGCAACGACGCGCGAACCTGGGGACGGAGCAGCTGGCGATAGACGCGCTGCTGCTCGGTCGCCGGCACCTTCGCGCGACGCAGCCGCCGGCGCACACCGGCGACCAGCGACAGCAATGAGCCCCACTCCTCGCCGATGAGCTTCTCCAAACGTTCACGCATCGCCGCGGCCACGTATGGACTGTCGCCCGACGTCGACACCGCGACCTGCAGCCGTCCGCGCCGCACCAATGCCGGCGACGCGAAGTCGCACGACGCGGGGCGGTCGTGGGTGTTGAGCAGCACGCCCTCCGCCGTCGCCTCGATGCGCACGAATCGTTCGGTGGCCGCGTCGTCGATCGTGTTGAGCGCCAGGAATGCGCCGCGCAGGTCGCCGGGCTGGTACGCGCGAGCTGTCCACTCGATGCTCCCGCCGACGGCCAGCGTCGCCAGCGTGGGTTGCAGCGCCGGCGCGACCACGGCGACGAGCGCGCCGGCGTCGAGCAGGCCGGCCACGCGGTGGGCCGCCATCTCACCACCACCGAGCACGACGCACCGCCTTCCGGCGAGGTCGAGCGCCACCATGTAGGCGAGCGGCCGCTGCGCGTGGATCATGCGCGCCCGGCTGCGACAGCGACCTCGCGCATCACCATGTCCGGCCCGGCGAAACGGCGATGCAGCGCTTCGATGCCGGTGCGGTGGCACCACTCCCCGAACGCCTCGGCCCCCTCGCGCTCCGCGGCAAAGCTGCGCAGCAGTGGACGCAACAGCCCGCAGATGGATTCGAGCGGCACGGCGAACGCGTACAGCTGGTTGAGTCGCGTCCCTCCCGGGTCGCCACCGAGGAACACGTCGTACTTCCCCAGGGTTGTGCCGACGAGGCCGACATCGCCGAGGTAGGGACGCGCACACCCGTTGGGACACCCGGTCATCCGCACCGAGATCGGCGAGTCGGACAGCCCGACCTCGTCGACCAGGGTCTCGATGTCGCGGATCAAAGACGGCAGCACGCGCTCGCTCTCGGCCACCGCGAGCCCGCACGTGGGGATGGCCGGGCACGCCATCGAGAGACGGCGCACCGGGTGCACGGCCGCCGGTCGCTCGACACCGTGGCGGTCGAGGATGGCGTCGACGGTGGAGCGGTGCTCGCGCGAGACGTCCGCAAGGATGACGTTCTGCTGGGCGGTGAGCCGCACCTGTGGACGGATCGTCTCGACCACCTCGCGCAGCGCGGAGCGCAGCCGCAGACCGGCGGTGTCGGCGATGCGGCCGTTCTCGACGAAGATGCCCAGGTAGAGCCTGCCGTCGCCCTGCTCATGCCAGCCGAGGTGATCCTCGACGCGCGGGAACGTGAGCGGCGACGGCGTGCCGAGCGCGAAGCCGACGCGGCTGCGCACCTGGTCACCGAACCATGGCAGTCCGCGTTCGGCGATGAGGTACTTGAGACGCGCGTGGCGGCGCTCAGCGCGGTTGCCGTGGTCGCGTTGCACTTCGATGACCGCGCGACTCAGGGCCACCACCTGGTGGGGCGGCACGGTGGCCAGCGGCTGCGCCACCGCAGCGAAGGTGTCCGGTTTGTTGCGCGTCCGTCCGAGGCCGCCGCCGACCAGCGCGGTGAACCCGGACAGGCTTCCAGCTTCCCCACGCAGCGCCACCAGGCCGAGGTCGTTGGCGTGCACGTCGACGCAGTTGTCACCGGACAGCGCGATCGCCGTCTTGAACTTCCTCGGCAGGTAGCGCGGCCCGTAGAGCGGCTCTGCCTCCGTGTCGACGGACTCGACGGCCAGCTCGCCGTCCAGCCAGATCTCGTGGTATGCGCGAGTCGATGGCGTGAGCTCGGCGACCAGTGCGGCAAGCCAGTGCGCCACCTCAGCGCGGAATCCGTCCACCACCGGGGCGGGGCAGCACATGATGTTGCGCTCGACATCGCCGCATCCGCCCAGCGTGGTCAGCAGAGCCTGGTTGATCTCCCTGATGGCGGCGCGCACGTCTCCCTTGAGAATGCCGTGCAGCTGAAAGTCCTGGCGGGTGGTGACGCGCATGGTGGCGTTGCCCCACTCAGCCGCGATGCGATCGTGGGCGAGGTACGCGTCGGGCGACACGATGCCGCCGGGGATGCGGGTGCGGACCATCATCTGGTGATGCTTGGCGAGCCCGAGCCGGCGTGCCTCCTTGCGCCGGTCTCGATCCTCCTGCTGATAGATGCCGTGGAACTTGAGCAGCTGCATCGACGACTCGCTGAACTGCGGCTCGGCGGATGCCAGCTCGCCGGCGATGTCGCCGCGCAGCAGGTTGCTCGACGCCTTGATCAGCTCAACCTTGGACAGCTCGGCCTCCGGCGTCGAGCACCCGCACGAGGCACACATCAGGAGCGCTCCTGTGCCGCGAGCGCCGGCTCGGCCGCGAAGTCCTCTGCGAGCGCCTCATTGACAGCGCGCAGGACCGCGACGACGGCCTCGTCGACGCTCTGCGTTCCTGTCTGTACACGCACGTCCGGGTTCTCGGGCTCCTCGTACGGGTCGGACACACCTGTGAAGTTGCTGATCTCACCGGCGAGCGCGCGCGCGTACAGGCCCTTGACGTCACGACGCACCAGCTCGTCGAGCGGGCACTGCACATACACCTCGACGAATCGGCCCACGCGGGCGCGGACCTCGTCGCGAACCGCACGGTAGGGAGAGATCGCGGCGACGAGCACGACGACGCCGTTGCGGGTCAGCAGGTCGGCGACGAAACCCAGGCGGCGGATGTTGGTGTCGCGATCGTCCTTGCTGAAACCAAGACCCGCGCTCAGGCTCTTGCGCACCTCGTCGCCGTCGAGGATCTCCACCTGTCTGTCCTGCTCACGGAATTGGGCGGCGACCGCCTCGGCCAGCGTCGACTTGCCGGCCCCGGAGAGCCCGGTGAACCAGATCGTCAATCCCTGCTCGTTCATGACGGCGCCCCCGCGGTTGCGAGCTCGGGAGTGGCGTGGATGCCGCACTCCTTGTCGACCCCGCTCTCCCACCACCAGCGCCCAGCCCGCGCGTCCTCGCCGGCGGTGACCGGCCGGGTGCACGGCGCGCAGCCGATGCTGGTGTACCCCTGCGCGTAGAGGGGATGCACGGGCACCCCATGCTCGCGCAGGTAGGCGCGCACGGTCTCGTCGGTCCAGGTCGCCAGCGGGTTGACCTTGACGATGCCGCGATGCCGGGCGTCGATCTCGACCGTCTCGGCAGTGGCGCGGCCCGCCGACTGACCGCGCCGCACCCCCGTCAGCCAGCAGTCGACGCCCACCAGCACACGGTCCAGCGGGGCGACCTTGCGAACATGGCAGCAATCCAGGCGCAGCTGCGCGGATGCGTAGAAGGGATTGGAGCCGTGGTCGCCGGTGAAGGTCTCGAGCTCGGCGCTGTCGGGGTGGATGACCTCGATGCCGCGACCCCAGTGGTCGCGTAGCGTGTCCAGGTACTCGTGCGTCGCCTGCGGAAGACGACCGGTGTCGATGGTCAGCACGCGCACCGACGGGTCGAGGGCCGTCGCCATGTCGGCAACCACGACTCCCTCGGACTGCAGCCCGGTGACCACGACGCGGCGCTCGGCAGAGAATCGCGCCAGCGCCCAGGCGATGACCTCCCCTGCGTTGGCGTCGGTCAGAAGCGCGCGAGCCAGGACCAATTCCTGTGCGGAGAACACGGTGGCCGGCAGCGTCATCTCGCTGCAGCCCGCGACATCACAGCCATCACAAACTTTCCTCTCTGTCCTCGTTCTCGTTATTCGACCGGCACTGGGATGCGCACCGGCAGGCGACGTTGTCGCCGGGTATGTGCGCAGTCCTCGGTGAGGACGGGATCCCGCTGCGTTCAGGCTGCGGGGGCTACGTCGACGG